>JBBIMN010000197.1:0-4561 GCA_037444385.1 Acidobacteriota bacterium
AATCTCGTCGGCCATAAGGTTGAAGGCGCTCCCCAGTTCGCCAATCTCGTTGTGAATCCGTATGTCCGCGCGGCGGTCGAAGTGGCCCTTGGCCAGTTCATGGCTTACCGACGTCAAGTCCGAAAGCGGCTTTGTGATAAGGCGCGCGAGAACTATCCCTATGATGAGCGCCGTGAAAATGGAAAAGCTTATCCAGATCATGGATTGGCGCCTCAGCTCAAGCACCGGCGCGAAGAACTTCTCCCGGTCCACGTAAGAAAAAAGCAGCCACCGGTAATCGCCGATCGGAGCGCAGGTCACCAAAACCGTGTAGGTGTGCTTGCCCTCGCGGCGCGTGACGCTGTAGTTGGTCGTGCTGGTGGGGTAGCTGCCGGAAGCCAGCACGCGCTGGACCATGGGGTCTTCGGACAGGTCAAGCGGCTTGCCTTGAAGGTTGGCGTCCGAATGAAAAATCAGGTTGCCCTTGTCGTCGGTCACGAAAAGCGTGAATTCCCGGCTGTACTGAACCAGGGAGTCCTGCACGGCCTCGAGGACATAAACCGCGGAAAGCGCGGCTACGCAGGCCCCTTTGGAGTGCAACGGCATACACAGAGCTATGGCCGGAACGCTCATGTTCTTGAGCGCTCCCGTATGCACGAAGAAGACTCCGGAGTTCTGTGGCGCGTCCGCCTTGATGGCCGCGCGGCCCAATGGCACGAGGAAAGCCTCGAGCTGCGCCTTCTCCGGCCCAGACACGCCGTTGCCGGCCACTGAAAACTGCGTGCCTTCAGTGCCAAGATACTGGATTAGCAGCGTGTCCTCGGTAGCCCAGCGCGCAAGGATGTTCCTCTCCAAGAGCCCTTCGTACTCCTTGCGGTAGTCCGCTTCGTTGGCGTAAATCTCAAACGCTCCGCAAAGCCCGTACAGATGCCTGCCGTAGCCGCCTATAAGAGTCTGGATGTGCAGAGCGGCCGGGATTGCCGTTTTCATCTGGCGTTCCCGCAGCGACTCCTCGATGTAGTCCCGGCTCGTGGATATGGCTTTCCAGGCGTAGGAGAGCAGAGGCACTACGACCAGCACGATCAAAAGCAGGCAGAGCACGAGAAAGATGCTGTAACGCCGCTTGAAGCGGGTTTCCTGCTGGGCCATTCTTCACGCCCCCATATTACTATCCTTCATTTCGCCCGAGGATGCAAGCACGATGGCCTTCCATGCGCGCCGTTCTCGTGCTATAATGACGCTTCCCCGGAAAAGCCGGGCTGGAGGCGCTTGTGAAGAGGGAAGACCTGCGCAACATCGCGATCATCGCGCACGTGGACCACGGCAAGACAACGTTGGTTGACGCCATGCTTTGGCAATCCGGGACTTTTCGAGCTAACCAGGAGGTCGCCGAGCGCGTCATGGATTCAAACGACCTGGAGCGCGAAAAGGGAATAACCATCCTCGCCAAGAACACCTCCGTGACCTTCCGGGGCGTAAAGGTCAACATCGTGGACACTCCCGGCCACGCCGATTTCGGCGGAGAAGTGGAACGCGCCCTCACGATGGTGGACGGCGTTCTTCTGCTCGTGGACGCGGCGGAGGGCCCTTTGCCACAAAGCCGCTTCGTCCTTAAGAAATCCCTGGAAAAGGGGCTGAGAGCGGTCGTCGTCATCAACAAGATTGACCGGCCTGACGCGCGCCCGAGCGAAGTATTGAACGAAATCTACGACCTTTTCATTGACCTCGACGCCACCGATGAGCAGATTGATTTCCCGGTCATTTATACAAACGCCAAGAAGGGCGCGGCGACGCGCGACCTGGCCGCGCCCGGGGAGAACCTTCTGCCCCTCTTCGAGACGATCATACAGACCATCCCCGCGCCCGAGTACACGGAGGGGGCGCCGCTGCAAGCGTGGGTGACCAACCTCGACTACAGCGACTACGTTGGAAGACTCGCGCTGTGCCGGGTGGTGTCAGGCATCATCAAGCATGGCCAGGACGTGGTTCTTTTGCAGGATGGCGGCCAGGCGCGGGGGAAGGTCGTGAGCCTGTACGGATTCATGGGCCTCGACCGCGCCGAGATTCAGGAGGCCGGTCCCGGCGACATCTGCGCGGTGGCCGGGCTTGAAGCCGTTTCCATCGGAGACACCTTCGCGGACACCGAATCCCCGAAGGCCCTTCCGCGCATCCACGTGGACGAGCCGACGCTTTCAATGGTCTTCTCAGCCAACGTTTCGCCCTTCGCCGGCAAGGAGGGCCGCTTCGTCACGGCGCGGCAGATTCGCAACAGGCTTGAAAAAGAGTCGCAACGGAACGTGAGCCTCAAGATCAGCTTCCCCGAAATGGGAGACCAGTTCGAAGTGATGGGCCGCGGCGAACTTCAACTGGCCATTCTTATCGAGACGATGCGCCGGGAGGGCTTCGAGCTCGCGGTCAGCCGCCCGAAGATCCTCACCAGGCTAGCCCCTCAAGGCGGCATTCTGGAGCCGATGGAAATCGTGCAGGTTGATTGCCCCGAAGCATTCGTGGGCGCAGTGACCCAACTGCTCGGAGCGCGCAAGGGCAGATTGCTGAAGATGGTCAACCACGGAACTGGCCGCGTTCGAATGGATTGGCGGGTTCCCAGCCGGGGGCTTATAGGCTTCAGGACGCGCTTTCTCACTGACACGCGAGGCACGGGCATCATTAATCCGCTGTTTGACGGGTACGACGCCTGGCAGGGCGCCATGGACGGACGAGTGACCGGCGCCCTGGTCGCCGACCGGCCTGGCAGGGCCACCGCCTTCGCCATCGAGCACCTGCAAAGCCGCGGCGAGTTCTTCATCCCTCCAGGCGAGCCGGTGTACGAGGGAATGATCGTCGGAGAACACTGCCGCGAGAACGACCTGGACGTCAACATCGTAAAGGACAAGCACCTGACCAATATGCGCGCCTCAACTTCGGACGTCGCCATCAAGCTCGTGCCGCCTAGGGTCATGAACCTCGAACAGCACCTGGAATTCCTGGGCGAGGACGAGCTTCTCGAAGTCACCCCTACGACGCTCAGGCTAAGAAAAAAGACGCTCAAGATGACCGACCGCTACAGGGAGCGGCCGAGGGCATAGCGAGCCCGCGAGAAGCGCGCAAAAAGCAAAAGAATATTGACACAACCCAGAATCCCCAGGTTGTCCCCGTGACATGCTCGCCGCAAGCTTACCGCGCTCTTGGCGCGTGCGCGCCCGTGATGCTTGCCGTTGCTCTTTCGCCCTTTGCGGCTTCTTCTCCCCGCCAAGTACCCGAGCGGAGCGAGTGGCGAGGACACCTAATGTTGTTATGTCTACCCGCAAGGAGAACTTCAGGCGGGACGGAAAGCTCCTCTACAAGCGGCTCTACGTTCTCCCGCAAGAAGGTTTACGCCGTATGGGTCGAGCCCCAGGACAGGGGAGATTGGACCTTCGCGACGGCCTTCACCCCAACAGCCGCCAAGCTGGCCGAGTACCGCCGCAAAACGCTTCTTGTCCGGGTGTTCTAAAAAAACTGCCCCGTGATCATTATGGCTCACGGGGCGAAGCCAACACCGTGCAACGCACGGCGAACTTGCACCTAAAGTATGGTGCCCTCCAGGGAAAAAGTCAAGCGTGGCTTGCGGCGGGCACCCGCCTGCTATGCTTGCCGCAGGCTTCCCGCGCTCGTGGCGCGTGCGCGCCCGCTATGCTTGCCACTTGCCTTGGCCGCTGGGCCTGCGGCTGGTATCTGCCTAAACGTGTCACCGTTCCCGGATTTCTTCAAAGTCTGGCCGCTGCTCGGCCCGGACCACCGCAAGCACGCGCACCCCGCCCCTGCCGCGCTCGTAGATCACCCGAAAGGGTCCATGGATTATTTCCCGAAGCAAAGGATCTCCTAACTCGGGTACCACCCGCCCCGAGTCGGGGAATGCCGCCAGGCGTCCCACCACCGCATGAACTTTTCGCCCCAGCCGCTCCGCAACCTCTGGGTCATCCCGGGCAATGTAGTCCAGGGCTGCCTCAAGTTCCCGAAGCGCCGGGCCGGCCCAAAGAACCGCGCTCACCGCGTTCGCCGCTTCCTCAGGCGTCGCCCTGCCTCTTCGTGGGTCACGTAGTCCCCTTCGGCAAAGGCCCTTCGCCCGCGCTCCACGGCATCAAGGAGCTTTTCCCGGTGAGTCATGTTGTCCACGAACTGGGCCACGCTCACACCCCGCTCAGCCGCCATCACGCGCATGATGCGGGCAGTCTCGCACGGTACCACCACCGAGACCTTCATTGTCGGACCTTGAAAAGTTTTCGGGCGTCCAATCGGCATAGGCGTCCTCCTAAATAGATTTTAATTCTTTTTGCGCCATTTTACCAGTAAGGCCGATCCCCCGGCCAGACACTCACAGCGGCAAGCCCCCTTCTCCCCCCGTCAAGTACCCGAGCCTGCCTGCCGCGACGCATCGCGGCGCAGGCAGGCAAAGCGAGCGGCAAAGACATAATGTTGTTATGTCTACCTGGCGGCAAAGCCGCCATCCCGAGAACATCTTCGAGGCTGAACCCGCGAGGGACCTGGGCGTGCGGCGGGAGGCCCCCCGCTTTCGCGGGGGCAGGCTCATGCGGGACACGTC
>JBBIMN010000198.1:0-4539 GCA_037444385.1 Acidobacteriota bacterium
TTGAGAGGCCGCAATCCGGGTGGCTGTTGCAGTGAAACGGCGAGAAGCCATGCGAGTCCGTGCCTGTGACGCTTTCGATGACGCGGGCAAACGGCGTTACGATGCTCAAAGGCCACCAGTCCTCCATTGCCTTCAGCATCCCCGCCTGTTTCTCCACGTCGAAGGCCAGGTCGGTAAGCGTGTAGCGCCTGGCCCGCCGTTCAACCGGCTCGACCCTGCCAGTGAAAGAGACCGGCTGGTAAGCAATCGCTATGACGGCGTCCATGTTGGCGGCAGCGAATTTCAACATGTCCCCCACCTGGTGGTCGTTGACGCCACGCAGAATAGTGGGGACAAGCGTCACGCGAATCCCGGCCTTGCGCATCGCCTCGATGGCCTGGAGCTTGATTTCCCAAAGGCCCTTTACGCCGCGGGTGATTTCGTAAACGTCGTCGGTGACCCCGTCGAACTGAAGATAGGCGCCGTTCAGTCCCGCGTCGGCGGCGCGCTGGGCAAATGCCGGGTCGCGGGCGAAGAGAATTCCGTTCGTGGCGGCCTGAATCAGCCTTATACCACGCTCCTTGGCCAGGCGGCACGCGTCAAAAAAATGGGGCGAAAGCGTCGGCTCGCCGCCTGAAAATTGTATGGACTGCAACCGCTTCGGCCGGATGGCCAGCGCGCGGTCCATCATTCCCCTGATATTTTCAAGCGACGGCTCGTAAAGGTAAGGCTGCACCGCCGAGTTGGCAAAGCAGGTCGGACAGCGCAGGTTGCAGCGGTTGGTGAGGTCAAGGTTGGTCATGGAGGCGCTTGAAAGGTGGCCGGCGCAGATGCCGCACCCCGCGGGACAAGCCGGCGGATCGCCTCCGGGAATCTCCGCAAGCCTCGCCGAATCGTCGAAAGCGTAGCGTTCGATCTTCAGAAAAAGCGGCGCGCTCGACGCTATTAGCTCTTCAAATAGGCCGTGGCACGGACAGGTTTTTCTCATCCAAACCTGCCCTGACCGCTCCTCCAGCGCAGCGGGAATGGTCATGAGGCATTCGGGGCAAAGAGAGCGAACGGTCCGCGGCAGGCCTAGCGGGATATTGGGCGCCGCTTCGGGAACCAGGCTGGAAAATTGTCCGTGGCTCATTACATGTCTCCCTAAAATCCAAATTCCGCGATGGGAGGAGCTAGTGGCGGTCAAGGAGGTGGATTATAGTCCTCGGCGAGTGCGGGGACAAGGCTGGAAAGCTGCCGCATGACTTGCAGCGAGCCGGCCTTCTGCCTGAGCTGGCTCGCGAGCACTATCCAAGCGGGAAGCCCGGCGGCGATGGCGGATAGGCTGATGGTGGCAAATGCGGCGTCAACCGCGTAGGCGCGAAGGCTGGGCGCTTCTCCCCCGCCCCGATAAAGCCTGCTGTAATAGCTCCAGAGAACCTCGGCCACGTCGCGCAAAAGCCCCGGCGTCGTGTTTCCCGTGCCTCCGGTTTTGCAACGCCCGGCCTTGACGGCATCCAGAAATTCGGAGGTGTTTGAAGCGCTCGCCTCGGTCCAGGCGCGGCCTGCGCGCCTGAGAACGTGCGCGTCCGAGCCGCCAACCTGGACAAGCGGCTTTCCCCATGAGGCGGCCTTGGCGCACAAAGCCCGAACGGCAAGGTTTTGGAGGTCGTCAACGGCTCCGTTCAGCCCCTCGACATGGGAAAATATCTCCAAAAGGTCCTCCACGTAAGATTGAAGAGGCTTTTGGCCGTGGTAGGACTGAAAGGGGTGATTGAGAACGTGCAAAAGGCCCCGCTCGCGGCAATAGGCGGCAACCTGCCGGACGTCTTGCCTGGCGCGCTGAAGCAGGCGGTGGTCATTCTCGTCAAGGCCGTAAACGTTTACGTGGACCCACTGGCCCGTCTCCGGGAAATGGCACTCCACCTCCTCCCCCGCGATCACCCTGAAGGCGTCAACCTCCTTATTGTCCGACAGCCTCAAGGCGCCCTCTATCGTGTCATGGTCGGTCACGACGACAAGGCCCATCCCTCGCAACATGGCGGTTTTGTAAAGCGCGAGCGGTTCTGTGTAGCAATCCTTGGGATGAATGAACCGAAGGTGGCGCCACCCGGAATAGCGGGTGTGCGCGTGCATGTCGGCCCTGAGCTTTGCAGCCGGTACCATAAGCATTGGAGTTTATCATGGAAATGGCCCCTTGCCAAAGGGGCGACTTGGGGCCTATATTCTCTCTGGAGGCTGGCCATGCGCGACCCTGTGCGTGACGCCATTGACGGCGAACCAATCGTGCGGAAAGTGTTCGAGGTCGCCGCGACCCACGGAGAGGTCGTCTACCTCGTGGGCGGAACGCTCAGGGACATGGCGCTGAAGATTAGGCCCAGGGACCTGGACTTCGCCTCGCCCCGTCCCTACGAAGCCGCCCGGGCCGTCGCCGAGGTAGCCGGCTCCAAGGTTATTTCGCTGGGAAAAGAGCCCACTCCAACCTACCGCATTCCGCTTCCAGAGCGCCATATGGATTTCGCCGGCTTGGCGCAGGGCGATATTCACCAGGACTTGCTCAGGCGGGATTTCACGGTGGACGCCATGGCCTACGACCCGCGCCAGGGACTATTGCTCGATCCGGCGGGAGGCATGAAGGATTTGTTTGCCCGCTCGCTCAAGGCGGTGCGGCCGGAGGCGCTGAGCGACGACCCGGTGCGCGTCGTGAAGGCGTTCAGGCTCCTGGCGCAGCTTCCCGGGTTTTCCATCGCGCCGCAAACGCTCCGCGAGATTCATAAACGGAAGGACGGGCTCGTTGACGTGCCGGCCGAAAGGGTCTGCACGGAACTTGACCTGCTCTTGGGCTGTCCGTCGCCGGGCACCGCCGTGCGCGAGATGGCCTTGGCCGGAGTGCTCTTCCTGCTTTTTCCGGAGCTGAAGCCGTTGGAGCGTCTTGAACAGAACCGCTTCCACCACGCCGACGCTCTTGAACACACGATCGAAACGGTGGCGGCGCTCGACGGGCCTCCGGCGTGGATAGGCAAGCTCGGTCTAGATAAAGGCCATGAAATGGATTTCGTCTCCCTGAGGCTTGCCGCGCTTCTCCACGACACCGGCAAAGCCTCGACGCGGACCGAGGACGGAGAGGGACACGCCCACTTTTACGGCCATCCCAAGTTCTCGGCCGAACTCGCCCAAAAAGCGCTTCGCCGCTGGCGTTTCTCCAACGACAGGGCGCAAACGGTCGCCGAACTTTGCCTGCACCACTTGCGCCCGCTGGCCCTATTGAAAACCTCGCCGCGCAAAACCGCCACGAGACGGCTTGTCCACGACTTCGGGCCAAAGCTCAACATGTTGCTGGCGCTCGCGTATGCCGATAAGAGCGCCTCCAAGGGCGATGGGCACGAGGAGAACCTCGCCCTGCTTTTCGCCTTTATCCGCGAGGCGCTGGACGTGGCGAAGAAAGAGGGCGAAACGCTTCTCAATCTGCCCAAGCTAATCAACGGGCTTGAGGCGCTCGACATTCTCAAGATGCCCAGGCCAGGTCCCGAGCTCGGAATCGCCCTGGACGCTTTAATGGAAAAGCAGGTCGCCGGAGAAGTCGCGAACCGGCGCCAAGCCGTTTCATTTCTCAAGGCGTGGGCGAAGCGGCGCATTTCGGGCAAATATGATTGATGGGGCGATGGGTGGCAAGTATGAAGGATGAAGTGAGGTGCTCCCCGTTCCTCTGACATTCATCACCTATTTCCTTTTAGAGCGGCATGGCGCTTAAACGTGCGGCGTGAGGATCTCTGCTTGCTGACGCTTTCCGATTTCCAATACGATTTGCCAAAGAATCTCGTGGCCGCGTACCCGGCAAGGCCGCGCGACGCTTCGAGGCTCATGGTGCTGCCTGATGAAGGTCCCGTCGCGCACGAGCGCTTCCGGCGCCTGCCGGACATGCTGGCTCCGGGAGACCTGCTCGTTTTCAACGACACGCGCGTAATCAAGGCTCGTCTTCTGGGGAAAAGGCCGGGCGGCGGCAGGGCGGAGGTTTTTATTCTGCGCCCTCTGGCCGGAGGCCTGTGGGAGGCGCTCGTGCGGCCCGGAAGCAGGCTGCCGCGCGGAAGCAGGGTTTCGCTCTCCAAAAAGGCGTTCGTGTACATAGCCGAAAGGACGGACGACGGCAAAGCGGCCGTCCGCCTTGAAAGCCCGGACGAAGGAGGCTTCCTCGCCCGGTGGGGCCACGTTCCTCTTCCGCCCTACATCAAACGGGAAGACGAACCCGAGGACGCGCGCCGCTACCAGACGGTATACGCCAGGAGAGGATTTTCCGTGGCCGCGCCGACCGCCGGCCTTCACTTCACGCCGAGGGTGCTTGCAGCTCTTGGGAGACGCAAGGTCTCCATGTGCCGGATACGCCTCGACGTGGGCGCCGGCACTTTCAAGCCTGTAACCACTGAAGACGTCAGCGCTCACAGGATGGACTTCGAGAATTACTTCATCACTCAAGAAGCGGCGGCGCGGATCAACCGCGCGCTCAACGAGGGGCGCCGCGTCGTAGCCGTCGGCACGACCGTCACGCGCACGCTTGAGGACCAGATGTCACGCCATGGACAAATC
>JBBIMN010000199.1:0-3531 GCA_037444385.1 Acidobacteriota bacterium
ACGGAGGTGTTCCCGCAGCTCAAAGGCAAGCTGGACGGGCTTGCGGTGAGAGTGCCGACGACCTGCGTCTCGCTGGTTGACTTTACATTTACAGCCGAGAGAGATCTGACCGTCGAGGCCCTCAACAGCGCGTTGGCTCGTTACGCCGAAGGCCCGCTGAAGGGAGTCTTGGAGGTTTGCACCGCGCCCCTGGTCTCCATTGTCTTCCGCGGAAGCGAGGTTTCATCAACGGTTGACGCGCTTTCAACGATGGTCATCGGCGACCGCATGGGGAAAATACTGGCCTGGTACGACAACGAGTTCGGCTACGCGGCGCGCTGCGTTGACGTCGCCGTGCTCTTCCCAAGGCCTTAACAAGGCGGGACGCATTTTCGAAGCTGGAGGTTCGCGATGGACCAGCACCACGGTACAACTGTCGTCTGCGTGCAAAGCCAAGGCAGCACGGCAATGGCCGCCGACGGGCAGGTCACGCTCGGGCAAACCGCGCTCAAGCACACGGCCAAAAAGGTCAGGCGCCTCTATAAGGAGCAGGTTCTGGCGGGCTTCGCCGGCGGCGTCGCCGACGCATTCGCGCTCTTCACCCGGTTCGAGGCCAAGCTGGACGAGTACCACGGCAATCTCGAACGCGCCGCGGTCGAACTCGTCAAGGACTGGCGCACCGACCGCGCCCTCAGGCGCCTGGAGGCGACCCTCATCGTGGCGGACCGCGAGCACCAGCTTCTTTTGTCTGGAAGCGGGGAGCTGATCTCCCCTGACGACGGCCTTCTCGCTATAGGTTCCGGCGGCCCTTACGCCCTCGCGGCGGCGCGCGCGCTTCTGCGCCACACGAAGATGTCCACCCGTGAAGCCGCCGAGGAGAGCCTGCGAATCGCGGGCGAAATCTGCATCTACACCAACGACAAGATCACGGTGGAGGAACTGATTTAATGATACGGACCGAACAGGGTTCGCTCTTCAACCGGCTCGACGACCCTCTCACGCCCAAGCGCATCCTGGAGGAACTCGACAAGTACATAATCGGGCAGAAGGACGCGAAGCGCGCCGTCGCAATCGCGCTGCGCAACCGGCTGCGGCGGCAGCGGCTCGACGCGGAGCTTCGCGAGGAGGTCGCTCCCAAGAACATCATCATGATCGGCCCAACCGGCGTCGGCAAGACCGAAATCGCCCGGCGCCTAGCCAGGCTTACGCGCTCCCCTTTCTTGAAGATCGAAGCTTCCAAATTCACGGAAGTCGGCTACGTAGGCCGCGACGTTGATTCGATGATCCGCGACTTGACGGAGATAGCCTACAACCTCATTCGGGCCGAGAAGGCCTCCGCCGTGCAGGAGAAGGCCCGCGCCGCCGCGGAAGAGAGGCTGTTGGACCTTCTTTTGCCTCCAGCCACCTACCGCCCCGCGACGCCGCCGCCCGAACAATCCGGCGATTCGCCATGGACGCCACCGCCTCCACCCGGCGCCCACCCGGAGAGCCGCGAGAAGATGCGCGAGTGGCTGAAGCAGGGCCGCATGGACGACCGCTTCATCGAGGTCGAGGTCCAGGGCGGCGCGGGGCAGAGCCTGAAGGTCTTCACGCCAGCGGGCATGGAGGAAATGGGGTTCGACCTCGGCAAGATGATGCCCAACATATTCGGCGGGCAGAAGAAAAACCGCCGCGTCAAAGTGCCAGAAGCGCTCGAACTGCTGGCCAAAGAGGAGGAGGAGAAGCTGATTGACGCGGACGAGATCGCGAGAGAGGCGGTCGAACGCACCGAGCAGAGCGGCATCATATTTCTGGACGAGATTGACAAGATCGCGGGCCGGGGCAGCGGCGGCCACGGCCCCGACGTAAGCCGGGAGGGCGTCCAGCGCGACCTGCTTCCGATCGTCGAGGGGACGCGGGTCAACACGCGCTACGGCCTCGTGCGCACCGACCACGTCCTCTTCATCGCCGCGGGCGCCTTTCACATGACCAAGCCGAGCGACCTGTTGCCGGAACTCCAGGGGCGCTTCCCCATCCGCGTTGAACTTGCCTCGCTCGACCGCGCCGATTTCGCGCGCATCCTGCGCGAGCCGCAAAACGCGCTTTTGCGCCAATACACCGCTTTGATGGCTACTGAAGGCGTTGAGGTGGAATTCACGCCGGACGCCGTCGAGGCGCTGGCCGACTACGCGGCCATCATCAACGAGCAGTTGGAGAATATCGGCGCCCGCCGCCTTCACACGGTGCTCGAGCGCGTGATGGACGAAGTGTCCTTCAACGCTCCCGATCTTTGCGGCGCCAAGGTCGTCGTGGATCGGGCCTACGTGGACCAGCTCCTTCGCGAACTGGCCCTGAACCAGGACTTGAGCAAATACATTCTGTGAAGATGATGGATGAGAGATGAAGAAAGTTGGCAAGTTGATAAGTGGATCGGTTGATGGGATGAAGAAACCACTCGCCGGACAGCTTGCCCGCTCTTTCACTTCCTAACTTTTTAACCGTCGCGCCCCTTTCTTGCCAGGACCGTTGCTATTTGCCCAGCTCGTCCAGCTTGGCCTTCGCGGTGGCCAAAAGGTCTTTCAAGGCGGGCATGTCGCCAGGGCCGAGAAAGACCGAGACGGCGTTCCCGCAGTTGTCAATGCTTGAGATTCTTATGCCCTCTCCGATCCGAATGCTCCGAATCGAAAGTTCGAACCCGCTGTGCGTGCGGTAGACCGCTTGGTATTCATCCAATTGGGTGAGGGCGTGGCTCGTCTTGGAGAAAAAATCAACGACCCGTAGGAGTTCGGCGATTTCATCATAATCAACGTAGGACCTATGCTTGGCCTCCGGGTTGGCCATATCCACGACCTCGGCGGCGACACCAATGGCCCTTTTGCCTGAAGCGGCCTCCCTGTACTCTTCAATCTGTACGACGACAAAACCACCTTTGACGCCCCTTATCTGGCCCATCCGCGACGAACCCTTGATAATGAGCACGCCCTCCTGCGACGCCAGTTGTTCGAGCTTGCTTCTTGGGTCGCCCGGGCACGGCGCCTGCTGAGCCGCGGCTATCACGCCACCAAGAAGCAAGATTGCCGCAACCACTGAAATCCGTCGCATCTTTCGAGTCCCCTTTCACGGTGCCGCTTTAGCCGTGGGTACCAAACGCGTGAGCCAAGGCCGCTCCGCGTTCTCTCGCGCATCAATGTATGCCGCCATTGCGCGGCTGTCAATGGGCCGCCCAGCAAACGGGCAAAAGAATGAGGTATAATATTATTATGCTGGCGCTGGTGGTGGACCTGGCCGGAAAAGCGATGGTTTACCCGTTGCGGGAGGAGGTCCCGGAAGTGAGGGCCGGCTCTTTGTCTGATAACGCCATTTGCATTCCTTTCAAAGGGGTCTCCCGGCGCCATTTTGCCCTAAAGAGAAGCGGGGGCGAATGGGTCATCAGGGATCTTGACAGCACGAATGGCCTTCTCCTTAACGGAGAGCGCATTAAGGAGGCGGCTATCAAGGAGGGGGACCGGATTCAGGCCGGATGCGTCGTCCTGCGGGTCATGGAATCTCCTGGCGATGCTTCGCAGGTTTCCA
>JBBIMN010000199.1:3570-4525 GCA_037444385.1 Acidobacteriota bacterium
CGTGGGCAACCTCCGCGTCCAGGAGGAGGCGGGCGTCTTTGCCTTCCCGCGCCTCGTCTTTGCCCCAGGGATGGTGACTGGACGCTCCCCGGCGATGTTCGAGGTTTATCAGAAGCTCGATGCGATGGCGAACGCCGAGGTCAACGTGCTTTTGGAAGGAGAGACGGGCGTTGGCAAGGAGCTTCTGGCGAGGACGCTTCATCTTTCCAGCCGGAGGGCCATGGGGCCTTTCATAGCCGTCAATTGCGCGGCCATACCTTCCGAGCTTGCCGAGGCGGAGTTTTTCGGAATCGGCGATAGAGTGGCGACGGGCGTCGCGAAGCGAAAGGGTTTCTTTGCTCAAGCTGGCGGCGGTACGCTTTTTTTGGACGAAGTCGGCTCGTTTCCCGTGGCGTTGCAGGCCAAAGTGCTGCGAGTGATCGAGGAGCGGTCCGTCATCGCCGTAGGCGAATCCGCAAGGGAGCGCCTCAATTTCCGCCTCGTGGCGGCTACGAACTCCGACCCGTGCGAGTTGATCCTTCACGGCCAGCTTCGGGAGGATCTCTTCCACCGTCTCGCTGGCGTCGAAATCTCGGTCCCTCCGCTACGCGAGCGGCGAGAGGACATTCTTTCCATTTTAATGGCGCTGCTTCAAAAATTCTCCAGCGAGGAAGGGAAGCCGGTGGAGTGGATCAGCAAGCGGCTGTTGGCCCGCCTGATCGCTTACGACTATCCAGGCAACGTCCGCGAATTGGCAAACCTCGCAAGGTCCATGGTGGCGCTGGCTCACCCCGGCGAAATGCTGGACGTACACCTTCTTCCAGCGAAGATAGGTCAGGCCGCCACAGAAGCCGCGCGCGCCCCCGAATCTCGCATCGAAGAAGGCCCTGTTTGTCTACATGACGAAGTGGAAGGGCTGACGCGGCGCATGGTGGACAAGGCGCTGGAAGTCGCCGACGGTAATGTTTCTGCCGCG
>JBBIMN010000200.1:0-4484 GCA_037444385.1 Acidobacteriota bacterium
GCGTAATAGAGGGCGTCGGCCAGAGTCAGGCGGCCTTCGGCGTCGGTGTTCTGAACTTCGATGGTCTTTCCGCTCATGCTGGCCAGAATGTCTCCCGGCCTGTAAGCACCGCCGTCCGGCATGTTCTCGCACATCGCCATCACCGCGTCCACGGTCACCTTGGGCTTCAGCGCGCCGATGGCCGCCATCGCCCCCATGACCGCGGCGGAGCCGCTCATGTCGCTTTTCATCGCGCCCATGTTGTCCGCGCTCTTGAGCGAGAGGCCGCCAGAATCGAACGTGAGCCCCTTGCCAACGATAGCCAGGTGGAACTTCGCGCCTTTGGGCCTGTATGAAAGATGAATGAAGCGCGGTGGATTGACGGAACCCTTCGCCACGGCGAGGTAGGCGCCCATCCCCAACTTGGCGCATTCCGCCTCGTCCATAATCTTAAGCGCAAAGCCGTGCTTTCTCGCGAGTTCGCGCGCTCGCTGAGCCATGAACTCCGGCGTCAAAACGTTGGCCGGTTCGTTGACAAAACCCCTCGCGTAAGCCGTAGCTTCGGCAAGGACGCGGCCCAAAGCAAGCGCCTTCGATAGCGCGGGCGACTTCTGCTGGACTCGCAACGCGATGCCCGACAACCCTTCAAAAAGGCGCTCATTGTCGGTGACGTATTTTTGAAAACGGCCGTTGCCTAAAAGCGCGCCCTCGACAGCGGCGGCAAGGGTTTGCGCGGCACGTTCCTTTGCCTCTTCCACGCGCAGGTCAATCAGGGCCGTTGCCGCGAAGCGCTCGCGCAGGCGGCGCGCGGCCAGTGCGGTCGCGGCTCTCGCTTCGGCGGGGCCGTACCCGGAGCGTTTACCCAAACCGGCGACCAGAAGGTGCTTTGGCGGCGCGCCGAAACGGTCGAAGGCGAAAAAGGCTTCCCCCGCGCTCCCCTTGAACCTGAGCTTATTGGCTGCTTCCGCCAGGAGATGAGCCTGTCCAAGCCCCTTGAAGTTGAGGTCTTCAAACACTCCTGCAACCAGCGCGTCGCCCTTGTAGGAAACCATGCTTTCGGTGGTGAGCCCGATCTGCGTCATGAAAACCTCCGGTAAGGATAAGTATGAAGGATGAGGTATGAAGAGTGGTACTTCCTTTCCTTAATTCAACCTTCTCTTCGCCCCCTAGTTCCTGATCACTGGCACCCTTTTTTAAAATTCAACATTCTCCATGGTGCTTTGGTGGTGGATGCCTTTATCGCGCGATGACCTTTTTTGCTGCGGAGGGCGCGAAGGCGGCGATCTTTTCGGCCACGGCATCAACCGTGAGCCCCACTTCATCGAGCAACTTTTGCCTCGCGCCATGTGTTACGAAGCGGTCCGGCAGGCCGATGTTCAGGCATGACGGGGAAAATCCGTTGGCGTGAGCCCATTCCAGAACGGCGCTTCCGAAACCACCCTCGACGGCGTTCTCCTCCACCGTAACGACATGCCCGAACCTGGCAAGCGCCTTGTGAAGATATGCGCCGTCAAGCGGCTTCACGAACCTCGCGTTGACGGCCTCGATCGAGAGTCCGTTCTCCGCAAGGCGGGATGCGGCCTTCAGCGCAACCGGCACCATTGAACCCACCGCCAGAAGGAGAAGATCGCCTCCTTCGCGAAGGACTTCCCAGCTCCCGATAGGCAAAAGCTTCGGCGCCAGGCCGGGTTCAAACGGCTCGGCCGCTCCCTTGGGATATCTAACGGCAAAGGGGCCTTTCTCGTAACCCAGCGCGGTGTAGAGGAGATCTCTCAGTTCGTTTCCGTCCTTCGGGGCGGCAACAACGATGTTGGGTATGTGGCGAAGGTAAGAGAGGTCGAACGCTCCATGATGAGTGGGCCCGTCCTCTCCGGCGAGGCCGGAGCGGTCCATGCAGAAAATTACGGGAAGCTCCTGAATCGCCACGTCGTGGACTATCGGGTCGTAGGCGCGCTGAAGGAAGGTCGAGTAGATGGCGCACACCGGCCTGCTTCCTTGCGCGGCCAACCCGGCGGCGAAAACCACGGCGTGTTCCTCGGCGATGCCGACATCGAAAAACCGGTTTGGAAACTCATTCGCGAACGGAACTATGCCGGTGCCCGTGGGCATGGCCGCCGTGATGCCGACGACGCGCGCGTCCTTTCGCGCCAGCTCGCACATGACGGTTCCGAAAGCGTCCTGGAAGGCCGGCTTGCCGGGCGCCTCCGGCGTGATGATTCCCTCTTCGCGGCAAAACGGCTTGACGCCGTGGTAGCCCTCGGGCTCCTCTTCGGCCGGCCCGTAGCCCTTCCCTTTTACAGTCAAAACGTGAAGGAGCGTAGGTGATTCGGCGTCCCTTAAGTTCCTTAGCGCGTGGACGAGCTGGATGACGTCGTGGCCGTCCACGGGCCCGTAGTAGTTCATGCCCAGCGATTCGAAAAGAGCGCCCGGAGTTATGACAGTCTTGGCCGCCTCCTCGATGCGCCTGGCCAGAAGGCTCAGCCTGTGGCCCATCCGGGGCATTCTCTCAAGGCGGTCGCGGACCTTCGAGCGGAAAGTCTGATAGAGGCGGGTTGAGGTGAAGTTAGTGAGGTAGCGGTTGATGGCTCCCACGTTGGGCGAGATGGACATGTTGTTGTCGTTGAGAACGGCCAGGAACTGGCGGCGGTTTGCGCCGGCGTTGTTGAGCGCCTCGTAGCAGAGCCCGCCCGTCAGTGCCCCGTCACCCACCACGGCGGCGACGCGGTACTTTTCGCCTTTCAGGTCTCTTGCAACCGCCAGGCCGAGGGCGGCGGAAAGAGAAGTGGAGGCGTGGCCCGCTCCGTAAGCGTCGTACGGGCTTTCGGAGCGCTTGAGAAAGCCCGATATCCCGCCGTACTGGCGAATCGTCCGAAGCGCCTCCTTGCGGCCCGTCAGAATCTTGTGGATATAAGCCTGGTGGCCCACGTCCCAGACAATCTTGTCGTGAGGCGTGTCGAGCGTGTAGTGAAGGGCGACAGTCAACTCCACCGTGCCGAGGCTCGATGAGAGGTGGCCGCCCACTTCTGAAACAATGGTTACTAGATAGTCCCGAAGCTCCGCGCAAAGCTGGGGCAGGACCTCTTCAGGCAGGGCGCGAAGCTCTTCGGGGGAGTTGATACGGTCCAATATCGCGGTCTTGATCAAAGCTCCTCCACCCCCAAGATATTACGGCCTATCCGCCCCGCGGTCAAGGAGGAATAGGCCAAGTAACAAGTATGAAGGATGAAGGGAGGTACTCTTTTTTTAATGCAGCATTCATACCTCAACCTTCAACCTTGTCTCTTTTCCGCCCTTCACCCCAGCGCCTCTTCCACCAACCGAGCAACGAACGGCCCGATGGCCGGAGAAGCGGTCAGACCCGGAGACTCAATGCCGATAAGGCTTATGAGCCCCTCAAGGCCGCGGTCCGCCTCGTGGCGGATGACGAAGTCCCTTGCCGGCTCGCCTGCCCCGTAGCGCTTTGCTTGGAAGCCGCACGTGTCGGGGACGATGTCCTCCATTGCGAGGCTGGGAAGGAACGGCTCGCAGGAACCGAAAAAGAGGCGGCAAAGGTTCGGATCAACCGAGAAATCCAGCGTTTCCGACCACGTGTCGTACGGGCCCAGGCGCATTCCACCCCACAGGTCCGGGCAGGTGTGGATGCCGACGGTGTGGTCCAAAGGAGGAACCGGATAGATCAGCATCGCGGGAAGATTGGCCAAGCCATGCGTAACACGGAAGTAACTTCCCTTGCGGTAGTGAATGCGGTAATGGAGCGCTTCAATGTCAAGCCCGGCCATGGCGGCCACTTCGCCCGCTCCAAGACCGGCGCAGTTCACCACCACTCTCGCGCCCAGGCGAAACTCCTCTCCGTTTTCCTGTTTTGCGACGGCCACCCAGCCGCCGCTTGCCTTTTCCAGGCCGGTGACGGCGTGGCGGTAGACGATCTGCGCTCCGCGGACCGACGCCTGTTTCGCGAAGTGCCGCATGAGGCCGTGGGAGTCCACGACCCCCGAAGAGGGGCAATAGAGAGCCGCAACAGCGCGCACCTTGGGTTCCATACGGGCGATCTCGGTTTGGCCTATGATGCGGACCCCTTTTGCGCCATTGCCTTCGGCGGTTTTCAGAAGGGCCGGAAGGCGCGCCTCCTCCTCTTTCGTGACGGCGACTACCAGCTTGCCGCAGTTCTTGTGGACGATGGCGTGCTTTGAACAGAGCGCGTACACGCGCTCGTTGCCCTCGAGGCAGAGTCTCCCCTTCAGCGAATCCGGCGGATAGTAGATGCCCGCGTGAATCACCTCGCTGTTGCGGCTGGACGATTCCCGCCCGAAAGAATCGTGGCGTTCCAGCACGAGGACACTTCGCTCCGCCCTTGCGACGCTTGCGGCCACCGACAGGCCCACGACGCCGGCGCCGACGATCACGACATCCACGTGGTCCACTCTTCACTCCCCTATTGAGGCCGCTGCTGTGATGAAAGACGAGGGATTAACAACGAGCGTTGAGCACGCAGGGCAGCGATTGTT
>JBBIMN010000201.1:0-4478 GCA_037444385.1 Acidobacteriota bacterium
AACCGTCGAGCAGAACGGCGTGAATGCCTTCTTTGCGGACCCAGGCTGTTTCGATGCCGCTTTTCTCGCGGGCATCCAAGGGCTACCCTTCGCGGAGAACTTCTCCCAACTTAGGCAGCATGGAACGTGGGAAAAGCAGTCAGCGTTGATCGCCGGGAAGCCATTAGAAGAGGTGCGCTGAGTCCTTGGGAAGTGAGCCATAATGCACGATCAGGTCAAGTCCGCGCTAAAGCGATGGCTGCCATTGCCGATCCTCCGTCCCACTCGCCGGTTTCTGGCTTTCTGGCGGAGTTTCAGTTATGCGGACGCAAACAAGGCCCAACTAGCATTGTCCGATGTCTCGCCCGAATGGAGAGGGCGAATAGACGATGTCGTCTCTTGCGTGGATAATGCTTATATTCCAAGGGTGCACGATGCGGGATTGCTGCATGATGGGTGGCTGACCATGCACAACGGCATTCAGGTGAGCGCGCTCGGCTATTACGGCGCGGGCATCATGAATATGCTGATCGAGAACAAAGGCGTCCATGAGCCCCAGGAGGAGCGGGCGTTTGGCGAGATCCTCCGCCACCTGCCCGCTGGGAGTACGATGCTGGAAGTCGGCGCCTATTGGGGATTCTACTCGATTTGGTTCGCCAAGAACGTCCTACAAGCTCGGTGCTTTCTCATAGAACCGTTCGACATCAATCTTCGATCCGGTAGGATGAACTTCAAGAGAGCCGGTCTCAGTGCGACATTCGAGCAGGCCTATATCGGCGCCTTGAACGGCAAAGGACACGATGGAACGCCGGTGGTCAGCGTTGATTCATTCTGCGAAAGGAAGTGCATCAAAAGACTGTCCATTCTCCATGCTGACGTTCAAGGCGCGGAGGCGGACATGCTCAGGGGCGCGAAGAGGATGCTCTCGAACCAGAAGATAGACTACTGCTTCGTGTCCACCCATTCAGACGCACTCCACTACGAGTGCATTGATCTGCTAAAGGAACAAGGGTACATCATCTTGGCTTCAGCGGATCTCCATGAAACGTACTCTGTGGATGGGCTTATTGTCGCAAAGTGCGGGACCATCGAGAAGCCCGAAACCCTGCCCATCACGAAGAAGACGTTCGCCCACTAGGAGTAGATGACAAAATGCCCGTTTTCAGTAAAGCGTTTTACAGGATCATGTACCGTGGCGGCAGGTTCATCTGCCGCTATCGTGGGACTGTCTTCGCCGATTGGCTGGCGTCGGCTATGGCCGCCATGGCCGAACAAGTTGAAAACGTAAACTGGGACTTCGAGAAAAACGGCGAGCGGCGGGTCTTGGAAATACTAAAACAGATCACTCCCCGGTGCGCTTTTGATGTAGGCGCGAACCGGGGTGACTGGTGTGCCCTGGCGGCGGAAATGTATCCCTCGTGCAAGATCCACGCGTTCGAAATCGTCCCCGCCACATTCCAAATACTGCAAAAGGCCGCAGCGGGCAACCCCAACATTGCCCTGAATAACTTTGGCTTGTCGAATGAAAACGCAACAATCACGTTGCATTTCTCCGACTCCGACTCCTCCACCGCAACGGCCTGTCCGATCAAAGGGATGAAATTTCACGACCAGTACTACACGCGGAAGGTGCAGGGCGAGGTCAAGAAGGCCGTTGACTACGTCAGGGAGAAGGGAGTTGGCACGATTGACATTCTGAAAGTGGATGTCGAGGGCATGGACCTCAGGGTGCTGAAGGGCTTTGGCGACGCGATTTCGCGGGTGCGCGTCATGCAGTTCGAGTATGGGATATTCAACATCGCCTCCCACGACCTGTTGAGCGATTTCTGCGATTACCTGTCGGGAAATGGATTTGCCGTGGGCAAGATATTTCCCCGCCACGTCGCCTTTTTCGACTACCACTTCTCTCACGAGAAGTTTTGCGGCGGCAATTACGTCGCCGTGAGGCGCGATGAAGAGGCGCTGATCAAGGCCCTCGCAGCCTATGGCAAATGAACTAGGTGGACCATTGCCGGATACTAAAGGAATGGCTGGCACAGTGCACACATTGCAAAGTCAGGAGCATGTCATGGAATTCACCCCGGTCAGGCGCATGCTTGCTTGTCTTTTGGAGCCGCTCTTCAGGTGCGGAAGCGCTTTGGGAACGGCCTTGGGGCGCGATCGGGACGGCGTGGAAATGGTGCTTCGTGGAAAGGCCCTAGGTGGAAAATGGAACCTTCGGATTGGCAGGGGCGTCCGCTTCGTTGGCCCGTCGCGCCGTTTCAGGCTTGGAAAAAATGTGTGCCTATACGGCAACTCCTATCTTAACGCGAATGGCCCAAATGGGTTCGTTGAGATAGGAGAAGGTTCTCACGTAGACGTATATTGCGTCCTCTATGGGCAGGGGGGGCTGACCGTAGGAAAAAATTGCGCGATAGCGTCTGGGGTGCTCATCTATAGTCAGACAAATGCAGACGCATTGAAAGACGGAACATCGGTCGCTCAACAGCCGGCTTCATATGCGAGGGTAAGGATTGGAGATGGCTGCTGGCTGGGGGCGGGAGTTCGAATCATCCCTGGCGTGACTCTCGGTAACGGTTGCCATGTGGGGGCTGGCGCCGTGGTAACGAGCGGTCTGCCGTCTGCCGCCTGCCAACCGCCGTCCGCCGTCTCACGTCCCACTTCTCCTTGCTTCCGTTCTTTACGACACCGGACGCCAAACGCTTCGCCCGCAACGCTGGGTTGCGAAGGAGCAGGCCATGAAGAAAAGAAGGCTCTTCAATCTGGCGGCGCTGCTGACTGCGGCGCTGACCGCGCTGGCCCTGCCGACGCTTGCGCAGTCGAGCACGAGCTACCAGGTCAGCGGGAACTCGGTCAACATGCCTGGAGCGTTTGGGGCCAAGGCGCTGGAGCCGCTTGCTTCAGGCACCGGCCTTATCAAGGTCGTTGTCATGTTGCGCTAGAGACTCCATGGTCTCAGAGCGAAAGATAGTCGTCCATTACTTCGAGCGTAAGGCTGGGCCAGGGCGCTTCAGCATCGAGAGAGTCTTTGACGACGTCCGGGCACAATTGCCTCCGGATATTGAAGCAAAGGTTTTCAAATGCCCTTACGAGAGCAAAGGCATCCTGAACCGCGTCCGCAACATGCTATGGGCTCGCCGCAACGCCGGTTCGATTAACCATATCACTGGGGATGTTCACTATCTTGCATTAGGGTTGCCGAAGAAGCGAACCATATTGACAATCGCCGACTGTTCCCTTTTGGTTAGAAACCGAGGGCTCAGGCGCCGGTTGTTGTGGCTGTTCTGGTACAGATTGCCGATATGGGGAGCGGCGTCTGTTACGACCATATCCGAGTTCACCAAGCAAGAGCTTCTGCGTTACGTCAAGTGCAAGCCAGCCTTAATACATCCGTTTCATTGCCCCGTTGCGCAAATGTTCCAGCCATGGCCAAAGCCGTTTAATGCAGAATGCCCCGTGGCCCTCTTCGTGGGAACTACCTTGTGGAACAAGAATCTCTCAAGGCTCATAGCCGCCCTTAACGGCATCCGTTGCAGGCTAGAAATCGTTGGGCCGCTTGAAGATTCTCAGCGAGACGAGCTGAAGGCTAACAACATAAATTTCAGTCAATATCAGAACCTAAGCGACGAGGGTCTTCTTGAACTTTATCATGCCTGCGACTTCCTTGTTCTGCCCTCTCTGTACGAAGGCTTCGGGCTTCCCATCGTCGAGGCCCAAGCGGTTGGCCGCCCGGTGGCCACCAGCAACCGATGTTCTATGCCCGAGGTGGCGGGTCGCGGTGCGTGCCTAGTCGATCCGGACAGCACCGAAAGCATTCGCGATGGCCTTCTGAGGATCATCGGCGACGAAGCCTACCGCGAGAATCTCATCCAAGAAGGCTTCGAAAACGTCAAGCGCTTTGCACCGGAAAAGATAGCCGCTCAATACGCCAAAATCTATCGGGCCCTGGCCCCATAGTGGTGAGCCCACAGGGCTGATGCAAAAGATGGCCAGAACTCCCGCCAGCCGCATTGGAGCAATATTTTCGGGACGGCTTTATTGAGAGTGCAGAAAGTACTGCTATCCCCATCCGGCCAAGAGACCGCACAACAGAGATCGGTCGTCATTTTCTCGAAAGGATTCTAAAGTGAAGGTGTTCATACCCTTTTTCCCTTATCCAGACAACTTTACCGATAATGTGTGCAGCGCGCTTCAATCCATGGGCCACGATGTGGTCAGACTTGGCCCGGCGCCCAAAGAAGCCGGCAACGAGTTCGCTTTTTTCAGGCAGGCCAGACGGTCTTTATGGGACCGCGTCGCCGGCAGCAAGCCGACGAGGGAAGAGCGGCGGATACTTAAACTCGCTAGAGCCTTCAAGCCCGACTTGGTCCTTGCCCTCACGCGTGGCATCCACCCAGAAATCCTCGATGCACTCGGCAGGATATGCCCAGGCCGCCGCATCCTCTGGTGGGGCGATTCCCCGGCCAACAGCCAGCGATGGGGTATTCTCGACCCCGGGT
>JBBIMN010000202.1:0-4465 GCA_037444385.1 Acidobacteriota bacterium
CAGGTGACGGGCCATTTTTGCTTGAACGCTTCATTCACCAACATTCCCCGGCCACTCCTAATATCCATCGCGGATTTGGGGCGCCTATGCCCTCTTGCATTACGCTGCATAATAAGGTAACATCGCTCTCTTGGACGTAGGAGGCTTCGTATGACCATTGAAGAAAAGGTGAAGAGCATCATCGCCGACCAGCTCAGCGTGGACGAGGCTCAGGTGAAGCCGGAGGCTTCCTTCATCAACGATCTTGGCGCCGATTCCCTGGACACCGTCGAGCTTATCATGGCCCTCGAGGAAGAGTTCGGGATCGAGATCTCCGATGAAGACGCCGAAAAAATTCAGACCGTCCAGGCAGCCATTGACTACATCAAGGCGCACGCGAAGCAGTAAACGGGGAACACCGTGAGCCGGCGCGTCGTTGTAACTGGCCTTGGCGTGGTCTCCCCGCTCGCCCTAAGCGCGGAAGAAACCTGGCTCCAGGCCAAGTCGGGGAGGAGTGGCGTCGGCACGATAAGCCTCTTTGACCCGTCTGGTTTTCCGGTCCAAATCGCCGGGGAGGTGCGCGGCTTCGACCCGGCGAACTACATGGACCGCAAAGACGTAAAAAAAATGGACCGCTTCATTCAGTTCGCCATGGCCGCCACAAAGGAGGCTCTGGACCAGAGCGGGCTCCGGATCGCGCCTGCAAACGCCGAGCGGGTTGGCGTTGCCATCGGAAGCGGCATCGGCGGGCTCACGACGATCGAGGCTCAGCACAAGACTCTCCTGGAACGAGGCCCGTCGCGCATATCCCCGTTTTTTATACCGGGCATCATCATCAACATGGCCAGCGGCCAGGTGTCCATCGCGTACGGCGCCAAGGGCCCTAACATCTCCACGGTCACGGCCTGCGCGACCTCATCGCACTCCCTGGGCGAATCGTTCCGCATCATTCAGCGCGGCGATGCGGACGTGATGATAAGCGGAGGCGCGGAAGCCGCCGTCGCGCCGCTGGCGGTGGCCGGGTTCGCGGCGATGCGGGCGCTCTCAACGCGCAACGACGCGCCGGAGAAGGCGTCGCGGCCATACGATAAAGCCAGGGACGGCTTCGTCATGGGCGAAGGGGCCGGGGTCCTGATACTCGAAGAGTTGGAGCACGCCAAGCGGCGCGGGGCGCGTATTCTATGCGAAATGGCTGGGTATGGCACGAGCGGCGACGCCTACCACATCAGCGCTCCGTCAGAGGACGGCGACGGCCCCCGGCGGGTCATGCAGAACGCGATCAGAGACGCCAGACTCACGCCGGACGAGATCGGCTATATCAACACCCACGGCACCTCCACGCCAACGGGCGACAAGGTGGAGGCGCTCGCGATCCACCAGGTTTTTGGAGGGAAAGTCCCGGCGCTATCCTCCACGAAGAGCATGACGGGACACCTTTTGGGGGCGGCGGGCGCGCTGGAGGCAATCCTTTGCATCATGGCCATTCGGGACCAGATCGTTCCCCCGACCATCAACTACGACGTGCCCGATCCTGACTGCCCGCTGGACTGCACGCCCAACGTGGCGAAGGCCAGGGATATCCGCCACGCGCTTTCCAATTCTTTCGGTTTCGGGGGAACCAACGCTTGCGTCCTTTTCTCGAAATACGATCAGAGTTGAACTGGCCACGGGACACCTCCGCCCTGGTTCGCGTGGCCGGAATTTGCGCCTAACCATCACACAAAGGAGGTAATTTCCATGGACATTCTGGTCTTGGTCAAGCACGTTCCCGACACCGAAACGCGGGTTAAAGTGGCGCCCGGCGGGACCTCGCTCGATTTGGGAGAGGCCAATTTCGTCGTAAGCCCTTACGACGAGTACGCCGTGGAGGCGGCGCTCCAGCTTAAGGAGAAACAGGGTTCGGCGACCATCACCGTTCTTACCGTTGGAACGGATGAAGCGGTGAAGAGCATCAGGCAGGCGCTCGCGATGGGCGCTGACAAGGGGGTGCTATGCGGCGATCCATCTTTTGAAGGGAGCGACGCGGGGGGCACCGCGCGCATTCTGGCCGCTGCGATCAAGAAAGCGCCGTTTGACATTATCTTCTGTGGAAAGCACGGCGTCGGCGATGACAACCAGCAGGTGGGCTCGCTGGTCGCCGCCCTTTTGGGCATTCCGGCAGTGACGGTTGTGACCTCCATTGATTACAGCGAAGCCGGCCTGGTGCGCTGCCACAGGGAGGTTGAAGGCGGAGTAGAGGTTGTAAAGACGCCTTTGCCTTGCGTCATCACTTGCCAGAAGGGGCTGAATGAACCGCGTTATCCTTCGCTTAAAGGCATCATGGCCGCCAAGAAGAAAGAGGTGGTGAACTACAAAGCCGCCGACCTCGGAATAGATCCGGCACAAGCCGGCAAGGCCGGGGCCGCTTTCGAGATCAAGGGCTATGAATTGCCGCCGCCTCGCCCGGAGGGCAGGATGCTAGGCGGAGAGGTAGCCGACCAGGTAAACGAGCTGCTCCGCCTGCTTCACGATGAAGCAAAGGTAATTTGACTCAAGGGCCATTACGGAGGACGGCGATGAAAACTCTTGTATTCGTTGAACAAAGAGACGGTAAGGTCAAAAAGGCCTCTCTGGAAGCGCTTTCGGTTGGGCGGGCTTTGTGCGACGCCACTTCCGGCGCGCTTGCCGCCGTTGTGTTGGGGCAGGGCGTTTCGGCCATCGCGGAGGTGGCCGGCAAGTACGGCGCCGAAACGATGTACATAGGCGACGACGCCATTTTCGCCGCCTACTCGACCGACTCATACGGCCTTGGCGTTGGCAAAGCGGCCCAGGTCTTTGGCGCCGACGTGCTGCTTTTCTCCGCGACGGCCATGGGAAAAGACCTCGCCCCGCGAGTGGCTGCAAGGCTTGAGATCGGATTGCTGTCCGACGTCACCAGCTACGCCGTTGAAAATGGCGGCGCCACCTACAGGCGACCGGTCTACTCCGGCAAGGCTTACGCTGCCGCTGCTCCAAAAGCCGGCAAGTCCTACGCCGTGACGTTGAGGCCGAACGTCTTCGCGGCGACGGAAAGCCCGCGCCCGCATCAGGTGATTAAACTGGAGAACGCCGTGGCCGCTTCCGACGTCAAGGCGGTGGTCGAAAGTCTTCTGGCCTCGAAGGAGGGGCTTCTGGACGTTGCCGAGGCGGACATCATCGTCTCCGGCGGGCGCGGCATGAAGGGCCCTGAAAACTACAAGATACTCGAAGACCTCGCGAAGCCGCTCGGCGGAGCGGTCGGCGCTTCCCGCGCCGCGGTTGACGCCGGCTGGATAGGCCACGAGCACCAGGTGGGCCAGACCGGCAAAGTCGTTTCGCCCACACTCTACATCGCCTGCGGCATCTCCGGCGCCATCCAGCACCTCGCCGGAATGTCAACATCCAAGGTCATCGTAGCCATCAACAAGGATCCCGAGGCGCCGATTTTCAAGCTGGCTACCTACGGCATCGTCGGCGATCTGTTCGACGTCGTGCCCAAGATGACCGAGGCCGTGAAGGCACTGAAAGCCCGCGGCTGACAACCGTGAGCAGCGTTCACAACAAGGGCGCGGCTTCTGCCGCGCCCTTTTTCTTTTTCCGCGCGCCATTCAACGCGCGGCGGCGAAAGTTTACGGGCACTTCGTTGAGTCGTATTTCTGTCCGTCGTCAATTGGGGTGTCCTTTTTGTCGTGAGGGACGCCCACCGTTACGGCGCCAGTGCACGTGCCGCCCTTTCCGTCATTGGCCGTGAAGGCGATTCTGTAGACGCGGCCGTTGCCAAGCCCGGAGCGTTCCGCCCGGACTTGAGGCTGGTTCGTTCCTACTCCAAAGCCGTCGGGGCAGGTGTCCCCGTCTCCAAGACCGTTGAGAGGCTCGTCTTGCGTGATGCCGGTGACCGTAACCGTTACGGGATCACCGTCCGGATCTGCCACGCCAGCAATAGCGATGGAAACAAGCTTGTGGTCCGGCGGCCAGAGAATGTTGGGGCTCGCAACCGCCTTTGAACAATCTGGCGGCCGGTCGTGCGGCATGATGGCCGTCACGAGTTGCATGGAGCTTGAGGCGCAGTTGTTGGACTCGTTTGTTTCAACGACTTGGTTGTCGGCATCGGCGCAGGCGTCGAGGTAATAGGTCCCGGCTGGAAGCGAAGCGGGGACGATGAACGGGGCCTCGGTCACCATGCTATCTTCCCCGGGCGCCAGGGCGGGAATGCTTCTCTGGCCGACGACGATTGCCGTGGAAGGATCGAGCGGCTTGACAGTGGAGATGTAATACCTCGTTACGCTTTGCCCCGCTGGAAGGTTGCCCGCGTTGCGCGTCTTTTCGGTGATGTAGAAGGTCTTGCCGGGCGAGGAGATGAGCATCGGCGGCACGAAGAGAGGCACGGTCAGGTCGGGGCCGCCCTCCCACGTGACGTGAATCGCGTCAGCAGCCGTGTCCAAAGCGGTGCAATCGGTGATGGAGGCGGGAGCGGGAACCTTCCCAGCCG
>JBBIMN010000203.1:0-4428 GCA_037444385.1 Acidobacteriota bacterium
GAATCCGCCGTCGGCCCGGGGGCGCGGCGGACGCCAGGGATCGGCTGGGCGGTCAAGGCGTTAACCGGTTCCTGCTCTGTCCTTCTAGCGGTTGGCCGTTGACTTGCCGATGGGCAGCACGTCCTCAAGCGAAACGTGTGGCCTCGGGATGACGTGCACGGTGACGAGCTCGCCGACTTTTCTGGCCGCCGCCGCGCCCGCGTCCGTGGCGGCCTTCACGGCTGCGACGTCGCCGCGAACGATGGCCGTGACGTAGGCTCCGCCGACCTTTTCCCAGCCGATCAGCGTAACCTTGGCGGCCTTCACCATGGCGTCTGAAGCCTCTATCATGGCCACAAGGCCCTTGGTTTCAATCATGCCCAACGCTTCACCGTAATCGCCCATTGGTTCCTCCCGTGGATATCCAGCCCCCTGAGGCCGGATATCCTGATTCTACCGGAATTGCCCCTTTCCGGCAAGACGCGCAAAATCCGTGAGCATTCTTTGAAGCTCGTCCCGCTTCAAATATATGCCGTCCTCTCCTGAAGCGATTGGACAATTTGAGCAGGCAGGGGCTGGAAGCGGGGCCAGTCCATATCCCCTGCCCAGTTCTCTCAATTTAGAAACGGCCTCTTCCGGCAAGATCCTGCCACCGCCCAACAATTTGGCGTATAAAAAGATCGTAGCCGCCTGTTCGAGCGTCTCCATGCGGTAGTAGGCCGTTCGGACGTCGGGCCCGACCGTCACGGCGCCATGGTTGGCCAGTAACGCTCCGTTGCGACCGCTGATGGCCGTCGCGACTTGGTTCGCAAGCTTCTCGGTGGAGGGCATCTCAAACGGGACCAGGGGAACCTGGCCAAGAGACATGACGACTTCGGAAAGAAACGGCTGGTCCATAGCCACGTTGGCGCAAGCGAGGGCGGTGGCGAACGGCGGGTGCGCGTGTACTACAGCGCCAACATCCGGGCGTTCTCGGTAAATGGCCATGTGCATCGGCCACTCGCTCGAAGGATATCCCGAAACGACGCTGCCATCTTTGGCCAAGCGCGACAGGGAATCTGGGGCCAGTTCGCCCTTTGAGACGCCCGTGGGAGTGGTGAGAAATCCATCATTTCCGGGCAGGCGCGCCGAGAGGTTGCCATCGGTGGCGGCGACGAACCCCTTCTTCGCCATCATTGCGCCATAAAGGACGATCTCTTTTGCGGCCTCCACTCCCCATCCTCCCCCTGGAAATTTTCAGGCCGCGAAGAGCTATTGCTTCGGAAGCGAGCCCCTCAACTGCGCGGCCATGGGATCACCCGGATAGTCCTTCTCAATCAGGCCAAGAATCTCGCGTGCTTTGGTACCGTCTTTGAGGTCCAACCCGTAAACAACGGCTTTGTTGAAAAGCGCCTGTTTCTTCTTCGGATCTACGGCCAGGGCCTGATCGAATAACTGCAAAGCCTTCTGGTACTGTTTGTTCTCGCGGTAGCAGACGCCCAAATCCACGATCACGTCGCTATTCTCGGGCTGAAGCTTTAACGCCTCCTCGTACCACGGAATCGCGCCGGCGAAATCGCCCTTGTCATAGTAAATGTTTGCCAGCATGATCTTCGAGGAGGCATCCTTGGGGGTGCTCCTGGCCCTTTCGATGAATTGGGTGATCATCGCGTTGTGCTGGTCGGGATCAAACGCGGGCTGGCCGGCGCCGGTTGATGAAGGCTGGGACGCGGCCGTAGTTGATGGCGGTGCCACCGCCTGCGGGGCCTGAAGGCCGGTTTGCTTCATGACTATGAAAGTCACGACGGCGCCAACCACGAAGCCGGCTGCCAGCATCAGGATATGGTCTCTCTTCACATCAACTCCGATATTCCGCGATGGAACGTTGTGCCTCCGGCGACGGTTGTGCCAAGCCGGAAGCAAGATTGAAGTATGAGTTATGAGGGATGAAGTGTTGTGCTTCTTTCTTATTGAAAGAAAGAGCCGCGCATCCATTCATAATTCAACCTTCATACTTTTCCTCTTAAATAGTCCACAGCCTCTGCTCATCCATTCGCGGCCACCGTTTCAATTCAATCGCGGGCTTGGGGCTTCATCGCGTCAGCATTTCCCTTCGGGACACATGGAGACCTCGGCGCCTTGTTTGAGAAACTCTTTGACCGCGTGTTTCTCGTGGCTGGCCGGGTTCTCGAACGTCCGCTCCAAAAGGTCGGCGTCCACTTGAGCCACGCAAGTGTTCTTCTCTTCGTTGACCTGGATTACGCTTCCAATCGCCGGATTGAACAGCGCCGTCCCAAAGGCGAAGTCAAGCCTGACCGGCATGCCCAGGGTTACTGGAATAGGGCCTCCGCCAACGGCCTGCACGCCAGGGGCTGTACCGCTGTCGAGCGAAATGGTGATCCTTATGTCCCCCGCGCCCTGGTCTTCAATCGAGATGATACGGCCGATGCGGGTCTGGACGTCCCCACTTAGAGACCGCTGCGCCAAAAATGCCAGGCTGAACGAAGCCGCGAGAAGCAGCGCGATCAAGCCGGCCAAACGGTAGTTGACATGAGCGTTCATGGTGCACCTCCAACTAGAAATATAAGGCCTTTGGCCATAAAAGGCAATTTTTGCGCAATTGCTTTGCACCGCCGTGGCTTCAATGGCCGTGGCATGAAGACCGAACACCGGCGGGGCCGGGATTATCCCTGCGCCGAAAACCACCGCTCACAGTCGAGCGCGGCCATGCATCCGGTTCCCGCCGCGCTGATAGCCTGCCTGTAAACTTTGTCCTGGACATCGCCGGCGGCGAAAACACCTTCCACGGAGGTTCGCGTTGAGCGCTCCTTCGTGATGATGTAACCGGTCTCGTCCATTTCGATCTGGCCATTGAAGATCGCTGTATTTGGCGTGTGGCCTATGGCGTAAAAGAGCCCGGCAGCTTCCACGGTGCGCTCCTGGCCATCGGGCAAATGGCGTATTACCACGCCCCGAAGGCCCGTTTCGCCTACGGCATCAACGACGGTTGAGTTCCACAGAACCATGATCTTGGGGTTTTCAAGAACGCGCTTCTGCATCGCTTTCGATGCGCGAAACTCATCGCGCCTGTGAACAATAAACACTTTGGAGGCGAAGTTCGTGAGATAAGCCGCCTCCTCCATCGCCGTGTCGCCTCCTCCGGCTACGACCAGCACGCGGCCGCGAAAAACGGGCAGCGCCCCGTCACACACGGCGCATGCCGAGATGCCGCGGTTCCACAAGCGCGGTTCCGAAGGGAGGTGAAGCCTTTTGGCCGTTGCGCCCGTGGCTATTATCAAGCTTCGCGCCTCCATGACGTCTTCTCCAACCCAGAGCTTGAAAGGGCGAGTGGAAAGATCAGCCTTGTCAACATCCTCGGCGCGAAAAGAGGCGCCGCACTTTTCGCTCTGGGCGCGCATTAGACCCATCAAGGCGGGGCCGGTGACCCCTTCGGGAAACCCAGGAAAGTTTTCCACCTCGGTCGTCGCCATTAGTTGTCCGCCCGCCGGCCCGCCGGAGCTGAAACCTTCAATCACAAGAGGCTTGAGCCCGGCGCGGCCCGCGTATATCGCGGCAGTGTGGCCAGCCGGGCCGGAGCCGATTATCACGACACGTTCAGCCATAGGGTCCTCTCGCCTTCCTCTGTCATCCTGGTTCCCAAGTTCAAGACGGGAGACGTTGTACGCCTCCCGCCATTTGCCAAACATCGCGTCGTTAGCTCATATTGCACGAGCTTGCAAACTCTACTGGCGTTCGAGCAGGTACGCGAAGCCCATGCCGCCGCCGATGCACATAGTGACGATTCCCCGCTTGGCGTTCCTGCGCTTCATCTCTCCGATGATCTTGCAAGTAAGCATCGCGCCGGTCGCGCCGAGCGGGTGGCCCGTCGCTATGGCGCCGCCATTCACGTTGGTCTTGTTTGGATCGAGGCCTAGCACTTTGGAGCAGTACACCGACTGGCAGGCAAAGGCTTCGTTGATCTCTATTAGGTCAATGTCGTCGAGCGTGAGCTTCGCCTTTTTCAGGAGCTTCGGCACCGCCTTGGCCGGGCCGATGCCCATGATTTCTGGCGGCACGCCAGCTACGACCCATTGCCTCACGTAAGCCAGGGGCTTTATGCCCAACTCTTCGGCTTTGTCGGCGCTCATCACGATCACGGCGGCGGCGGCGTCGTTCATCTGGGACGAATTTCCAGCCGTGACAGTGCCTATCGGGTCGAAGACCGGCTTGAGTTTGGCCAAAGCTTCGATCGTCGTGTCGCCCCGCGGGCCTTCATCGGTGTCGAAGACGAACTCCCTCCACTTTCCGTCATCCATCGTGCGGACCTTCAGCGGAACGATCTCATCCTTGAACTTGCCGGCCACGATCGCGGCGGCCGCCCTCTGGTGGGACCTCAAGGCGAATGCGTCCTGCTCTTCGCGTGTGATCTCGAATTTTCGCGCCACGATCTCGGCCGTGGTCCCCATGCCG
>JBBIMN010000204.1:0-4392 GCA_037444385.1 Acidobacteriota bacterium
AGACCCAGAGAGCGCTCTCATCCACGCTCACGCTCGCGAAGCAGCTGGGCGCCCTCGTTTTTACCTACAAGGGCAGCGACGTGGCCGGCGCGGTGCTTCAGTTCGCGAAGGAGTACAGGGTGGGGCACGTCATTCTGGGTACGCCACATCCTCTCCCGTTGTCAAGGCGCATTCTCGGAGAGAAGACGATAGTCCAAAGAGTCATCCAGGCGTCTTGTGGCGCCACTGTTGTCATAGTGGACACGAGGGGAGGCCGTGCCGGCCCGGATGTCGAAAAAGTGGCGCTCCGGCCATCGGGCCCCCTCTTGAGCCGAGCGCTTTCCGAGAGCCGAGTGCTCGTCTGGGACAATCCAGCGCGACATGACAAGGTCCTTAAAGGCCTTGTCGCGGCGGCCTGTTCGGGCTCCGCTTTGGAAGCACAAACCGTATTGGCGGCCGTGCTGGCGCGCGAGGCCCAGGGCTCGACGTTCCTCCTCAATGAAGGGACGGCATTCCCCCACGCCCGCCTTCCACGGCTTGGCTCGTCGCTTGCCGCTCTTGGAATAACGAGAGGCGGCGTGCTGGGGTCGGTGGCCTCGATCAAGCTGGTCTTCCTCATCCTGTCGCCCGAAGAGGTGCCGGAGGAGCAGCTTCATCTACTTGCCGCCGCAAGCCGCATAGCCTTGGACCGCGGACTTGTCCGCGAGCTCCAGCGCGCGCGAAGCCCTCGAGAGGCATTTGAAATCGTGCGCGGGTGGGAAGAGAGGGAGTGAACTCATCGAGCCCGGCGGGAAGCAGGCTTCGGGCCCGCTGCGTGCAAAGCGTTTTTCTCTTATGAACCTATCCACTTACTAATCCGAGAGGGCAGGGGTTGGCCCCTTCCCTCTCAGCGCTCCTGCCCGCGCCGCGTTGCCACGCGGCGCCTGCCTGTGCGGTGCACGCAGACAGGCGGCGGGCGGACGGCTTGGCGGAGCCAACCCTGGGGGGTGGCTTTCGTGTAAGCGTACCCAGGCGCCACTCTACCATCCCCGCTTTGAAGAAGCCCTTCGCTGGACCGCCAATATCACCGCCGCCGGAGTAGTATCTCAAACCGGCGGCGAGGTTGACAGGGGAACCGCGCAAAGGATACATTCGCTCGTGGAGGGGGCATTGCGCAAATCTCTTCCCATTCAGCCCGACGGCGCCATTCTCATTCCCAAGGAGATTGTCGAAGAGACCTTCGGCAAGGCGAGGGAGGCTGTCGTCCACGTCCGCACCGGCTGTCTCGTCCTGTCTCCGATTTACGTTGACTTGGAGTCCGGCCGCCTTCCTCAGATACTCGAAGCCTACCACGTGTTCCAGTCACTCGACCGGGTAAAGGAGCGCTCGTTCTCGCGCAGCGGCGAGGACACCGTGCAGTTCGAGGGCGACCTGGCCGTGTTATCTCTCTCGGACGTGCTTTTATTTCTTTCGGCAAGCAGGAAGAGCGGCCTGCTTGAGGTGCAGGAGGAGGCCCGGTGGGGGTTCTTTTTCAAGACGGGCAGCCTTGTTTACGCGACCGGCATGGAACCGCGCCTTGGACTCGCGGCCCACCTCCTGCGCCGCCAGTTCGTCACGGAGCAGGATCTGGTGGAGGGACTTTCGCGCATCGAGGACGCTCAGGCCGACGTGTCCAAACAACTGCTGGCCATATCCGGTTTCAGGACGAGTGGATAAAGTCGGTGGAGGAGATCCTTTACCGCGTTTTCGCCATGGGAAAGGGGCATTTTCGTTTTCTGAACGGAGAGGTGAAGCCGCCGTTCATACTGCCGCTTCCGATGACGACCACCAACTACGTGATGGAGGCGACGCGCCGCATGGACGAGTGGGGCCATCTGCAGGAACGGCTTCCGCGCATGGACGTGGTGCTGGCGATCGCCGAGGACGTCACGGCCTCCACCGCGCTTTCGTTTGAGGAAGAGCAGGTGCTTGGGCAGGTCACGGGAGACAGGACCGTCCAAGAGGTGATCTTGAAATCCAAGGTCGGCGAGTTGGAAGCGAAAAAGGCGGTTGTCTCGCTGGTCACGGCCGGGCTGGTACACGTGGCGCAGCGAGCGGAAGCAATCAAGGCGCCCGAGCCGAAGGTGGTCGCGGACCAGGACCGTCTGCCCCTTACTCCGAGAGTGGAGGCTTACAATTCAGTATTCACGACGATTTTTCAGGCCCTTCAAATGGAGGCCGGGGCGAAGGCGCGCCTCATCCTTTCGGCATTCTTCAAGGGGCTGGAAGCCAAAAGCTCGGTGCTGTGCGGCCTTGATCTGGACCAGGACGGCGCGCTTCCCATTGAACGGGTGCTTAACAACCTCGCCGCGGTGCCGCAGGATCAGCGCGAAACGGTGCTGGTCAAAGATCTCAACGAGATGCTCTACTTCCAGCTCTTCGCCGTGAAGAACACTCTTGGGGCCGAGATGGAATCGGGCATCGTAGAGATGGCCAAGACGCTGCTGAAGCAGTGAGGCCGTTGCGGGTTGTTCAGCAAAAACAGGCTATGGGCCGTTAAGAAGAGAAATGTTACCGCTCCGGCGCTATTGTAGTTGACAACAACCGGACGGAGGCCGGCCACTATCCCTGACAGCAAGGAAATCCGGCAGAACCCTTGTCAACTCTATTCGTGCCTTAGTAAGACGCCACGTATAACATTCAACACTGAATACTTGCAATTCGATCCAAGCATTGCGCGCGCTGCTTTTTCGCCACAGGTCACCAGTCACCAGCCGCTTCATCCTCGCCAGCGGCCCACGCGCGAATGCGCCTGGCGGCGGCCTTTCCGGCGGCCTTGGCCAGCGCCTCCTCGCTCGCGCCACGGACCGACTCGGTGGTTAGGAACGTCTTGAGCAGCTTCTTGGCCGTCTTCGCCCCTACGCCCGGGATCGCCATCAAAGGAGAAAGCAGGCGCGTCTTCGCTCTTCTCGAGCGGTGCCGCGAAAGAGCGAACCGATGAGCTTCGTCGCGGATCCGTTCCAGCAGGTGCAAGGCTGGAGAAGCCTTGGGAAGAATGATCGGCTCTGGCTTTCCAGGGCTAAAGAGCCACTCCTCGCGTTTGGCGATTCCCAGGATGGGAGGCGGATCAGGCGTCAGCGCTTTGAGCGAAGCATGGGCGGCGTTGGCCTGGCCGGCGCCTCCGTCAATCAGGATAAGGTCTGGAAGCGCGGCGCCCTCCGAGACTTGCCTCGTGTACCTTCTTGAAACGGCCTCGGTGATCGAGGCGTAGTCGTCTCCGCCCTCCGCCGCCTGATATTGAAACTTCGGTACATCTTCTTTCGCATCTGGCCCGCTTCCCAAACCACGCACGACGCCGACGGGGCCTCTCCATGAATGTGCGAAATGTCGAAGCACTCGATCAGGCGCGGCGGGCGGTCCAGGCCGGCGGTGCCAACGAGAGGGGCCAGAACGCGCGCGGGATCGGCCCTGGTCTCAAACTCGAGGCGCGCATTCTCTGCAAGGGTGACCATGACGCGCGCCTTTTCTCCCCTCTTGGGAACAATGACCGGCACTTTGCGCCGCTTGCGCTCCCCGAGGTAGCGGCGAAGGAGATCCATTCCTTCGAAAGGTTCCGAAACGGCAACGCCGTCCGGCAGCACGGAGGCGTTTCCAAACAGGCGGGAAAGAAGGGACTCGAAAAGCTCTTGAGGGGCCAGTTCGGACTCGGCGATTTTCCATACCCGCCTGTCCACGACTTTGCCGTCCATCAGCGTGAACGAGCAGAGCGCGTAGCTTTCGGGGCCGCCGTAGAGCGCGAAGAATTCCCAGTGGCCTTCGCCTGGACGGCTCACCGCCTGTTTTTCGCGCAGATCCTCCGTGGCGTGAAAAAGGTCCCGGTAGTGCGCCGCCATCTCGTATTCCTGCGCGGCCGCGGCTTGGATCATGCGCGCCTTGAGAATCTTCCTTAGACGGGCCGTGCGTCCTTCCAGAAAGAGCCGCGCCTCGTCCACCGCGTTCCCGTACATCCGCCGGGGGACTCTTCCCTTGATGCAAGGCGCGAAGCATTGGCCCATTTCGTAAAGAAGGCAGGGGCGCTGGCGCGAACCATCCAGCGGGTCCTTGCACGTCGCGACCTTGAAGTGCCTCCGAACAATCTCAAGGTTCTTCTTCGCCCTGCCCTGGGGAACGAACGGCCCAAAATAGATCGCTCCGTCCTTGATCAGCCTGCGGGTGAAGAGCGCTTTCGGATAGTTGTCCTTTACCGTAAGCTTGATGTACGGGTAGGTCTTGTCGTCCTTCAGCATGACGTTGAAGGGGGGATGAAACTGCTTTATCAGGTTGTTTTCGAGAAGGAAGGCCTCCCACTCCGACATGGTTGCGATGTATTCCAGGCAGGCCGCCTCCGCGCGAAGGCGGGCGACTTTCGCCGGAACGGCGGAAGCGAAGTAAGACGCCACGCGGGACTTCAGGCTC
>JBBIMN010000205.1:0-4370 GCA_037444385.1 Acidobacteriota bacterium
CTCTTCGTCGGTCAAGGGCGGCAGGCCGGGGGACGAGGCGGCCAGCGCTTCGGGGGCCTCCTCGAAAAGCTCTCCCATTCTTTCGCGAAGGTTTTTCAGGTCCGCTTCCACGGAAGCCATCTGAAGTTCGTATTTGGACGCCTCCTCGCGCGCCTGGCCGAGGGTTTCGCGCGCCTCATGGACCTGCTTCTCGCGTTTGGCGGCCTCTTCGCGGTAGGAGGCCAGTTGTTCTTCAAACCCCGTCCTTTGCCTGTGGTCTTCCTCTAAGCGAAGAAGAAGTTCCCTGAGCGCGCGGCTGCCTTCGGTAAGCTCGGCCTGCAGAGCGGCATGGCGCGCGTCGAGCGCCTCTTTCTCCCTGCCGAGCCGCTGAAGCGTCTCTTCAAGTTCCAGGACGCGGCTGTTGTCGCGCCTGAGCGCCTCGTCGCCCGCCTTCACCCTCTCGCTCGCCTCGCCAAGTTTTCCCTGCGCGATGGCGACTTTCGCGTGGGCCTCATCGAGGCGAGAGCGTGATGCGGCTTGCTGCGCCTCGGTTTTTTGAAGCCCCTTTTCGGCCTTTTCCCTGGCGGCGTTGACCTCAACGAGGCGCTTTTCAATCGCGGCCTTTTCCGCCTCCCACTCCTTGCGGTCGGATGCCGCCTGGGCCACCTCGATGGCGCAGAGCCCGGCCATCTCCTCGATTCGGCGGCGCTCGTCCTCCGCCTTCTCGAATTCACCCCTGGCGGTCGTTCTCGCCTCGGCCGCGGAGGCTTCGGCGGCGCGCGCCGCCTGAAGCTTCTCCTGGCACTCGGCGGCCTCGTTCTTCAGCCGCCGGTGCTCGGCCAGGGTTCTCTCTTTGTCAACGAGAGCGGCTTCGAGCGCCTTCTCGGCTTCGTTCAATTCCTGTTCGATTTCAAAGAGCGACACGGCGCCCGCGCCCCCGCCTCCGCCCCTCACCCAGCCGGCGGGGTTGACGTACACGCCGTCCTCCGAGACCGCCCCAACGCCGAGGTGCTTTGCGGCGGCCCTTGCCTGGGCGGGTGTTTTCACGAAAGCCGTCAGCGGCAGCATTTCGCGCGCCGCCTCGGGTATGCCCTTTAGTTCGTGAAGCCAGCCCTGGAAACCACCGGCTTTTTCGGCTTGCTCGGGGGGTTCTCTCTTGGCGCGCAACTCGTCGAGCCAGAAGACCGCGGTACCGGCCTTTTCCTTGCGAAGGCCAGAGAGCGTTTCGGGAAGCCCTTCCCAAGGCTCTCCGGCGAAACCTTCCAGGAGTTCCCCCAGAACGGCGCCGAGCGCTGGAACGAGTGATTTGGGGGTGCCGGCCAGGAGTTTGGCCAGCGTCTTGCTGGCGCGTTTCCGATCCTTCTTGGCGAGATAGGCGTGGACAGTCGTTGATCTTGACGCCTGTTGCTGGGAAAGGACCTTGAGCCTCGACTCCTGCGCGGCTTCGCGCGCCTGGGCGGCGGCCTCGGCGCGGGCCGCGTTTTCAAGCTCGGCCCTCGTTTTGCCAAGGAGCGACTCCGCCTCTTCGCGCGCCGCGCAGGTATCTTGAACCGCCTGTTCTTTTTCGCCGAGGCGGGATTCGGCGTCAGTTCCGCTTTCTTGAAGCGCGGCGAGTTTTTCTTGAAGCGAACCGCGCTCACGCGAAAGCCTCGCCTCGCGTTCCGCCAGGCGCCTGAACTCATTCTCGATCCTCTTCAGCTCGGACTGTGCCACGGTGTAGGCTTGCGCCGCCTCGAAGGCTTCCTTGCGCGTCGCCTGAAGGCTCTCCTCGATGCCGTTGGCGTGAAGCCTTGCGGCTTCGGTCTCTTCCATTGCGAGCTTCGCTTCGAGCCTAGCCTTCTCCTCCTCGGCCGCGATCTCCTCTCGCCGTTTGGCCGCGAGCGCCGCCTCCTTGCGCGCGCCCGCAAGCTTGCCCGCCAGTGTCGCGAGGTCGCCGTCAATTTCGCGGACGCGGTTGCGGCCCTGAAGGATCTGCTCCGTCCTCCGCTTGCTCTCCTGCTCGCGCCGTTCATGGTCGAGCTCTTTCTGGTGAATCGCGTCCCTTAGCGCGGTGTAGGAGCTTTCGTGGTCGTTCAGTTTGAGCTTCGCCTGGGCCTCCTCCGACTCAAGCGTAGCCAGGAGGGCCTCCCGCTTTTCGCGCTCCCTGCTATAGAGGCTGAACTCTTTGGAAAGCATCGCATTGCGGCCGGACAGCTCCTTATAGGCGCGGCTGAAAAAGTCGCGGCGGCGGCCGCGAAGCTCGTTGGAGAGACGGACGTACCGGTCGGCGCGCGAGGCCTGCTTCTTCAGCGCCCCCATCTGCGTTTCGACCTCCAGCATTATGTCGTTGAGCCTGAGAAGGTTCGCCTGCGTCCCCTCAAGTTTTTGCAGGGCCCCCCGGCGGTTTTCCTTGTAGTGGGCTATTCCGGCGACCTCCTCGAAGATGAGGCGGCGCTCCTCGGGGTCGGCCTGCAAAAGAGCCGTGACACGGCCCTGTTCCACGAGATAGGTTCCCTGCACGGAGATTGCGTGCTGGTGGCAGAACTCGTGAATGTCCTTAAGGCGGCAGGGGCGCCCGTCAAGAAGGTAGGTGCTGTCGCCGGCCCTTGTGAGCCGTCTGCCCACCTGATGGCGGCTCGAATCGTCGTCGTCGAACTGAAGCGTTACTTCGGCCTGGCCAGCAGCCGGCCGTTTGGGCGTTCCGTTGAAGATGACGTCCTGCATCTTGCCGCCCCTGAGGGTTCTCGCGCTCTGCTCGCCGAGCGCCCAGAGAACGGCGTCGCCGACGTTGCTCTTGCCGGAGCCGTTGGGGCCGACCACGACCATGACGTCGCCGGGGAGCAACACCTTCGTCCTGTCGGCGAATGATTTGAACCCGGCTATCTCTATCTCGCGCAGCCTCAGCATCAGGAGGCCTTCGCGAGAAACGGGGCGACCCTGGCCCGGAAATCGGCGGGCACCGGTTTTTTGGCGCGCTTCTCGTAGTCGTAGAAGACCTGAACCGTAAGGCCCTTTGCCGCCGGTTCGCCGTTGGCGGTGATTAGATACTCGATGGTGAAGGAGCTTGTGCCGACCGCGGAAACGCGAAGCCCGATCTCGACCTTGTCCGAAAACACGATTGGTCTGAGGTAGTCAACCTCCACCCGGGCCACCACGAACTCGATGTCTTCGAGCTTGCGGGAGCCTACCACCCGGTCTAGAATCGCGACGCGGCCCATTTCAAAATAGGTCACGTAGACGGCGTTGTTGACGTGGCCCATCGCGTCAATGTCGCAAAAACGCAATGGGATTTCGGTGACGAACGGGAAACCTTCCATTAAAATCGCCTCCGGAATTATCAGGCCACAGCCCCTTTGCTTGAGTTGGCCCTTGGGGGGATAATGGCCTCCAGGAGGTGGATTTTACCATGAAAAACGCTGATCTGCTCAATATCCAGAAAGCGCTGAGGGAAGATGGGTTGGACGGATGGCTTTTCGCCTGCTTCAGAGGGAGCGACCCCATTGCCATGAAACTTCTGGGGCTTGAGGAGCGCTTCATGGCCACGCGGCGCTGGTTTTATTTTATACCGGCCGATGGTGAAGCAATCAGGCTTTGCCACGGCATCGAACCCGGCTCGCTGGACAAGGTTCCCGGAAAGATTCTTCTTTACGGCCGCTGGCAGGAGTGGCAGGCGCGCCTGAAAGAGATTCTGTCGGGGCGCAAACGGCTCGCGGTGCAATTCTCCGAAGGCGGCGTTCTGCCCGCGCTCGGGCGGCTTGACGCGGGACTGGGGGATTTCCTCCGCTCTCTCGGCGTGACGCTATGCTCGTCGGGTGACCTGGTGGCGCGGTTCGACGTGACGCTGACTCCAAAAGAGGAGGCGAGCCACTACCGGGCTGTAAGGGTCCTTGAGGACTGCGTCCAGATGGCCTTCGGTCGGGTGAGCGAGACGTTGCGCTCGCAAACAAGGCTCACCGAGTACATGCTCCAGCAGGAGATGCTCGATTTTATGGCCAAACACGGCCTTGAAACCGAGGCGCCGCCGATAGTCGCCGTTGACGCCCACGCCGCCGACCCGCACTACGAGCCTTCAGAATCGGAAAGCGCCGAGATCATGAGGGACCAGGTCCTCCTTCTCGACCTCTGGGGCAAGGAGCACGGCCTCGTTTACGGCGATCTGACCTGGTGCGCGTGGACCGGGAAGGTTGTGCCCGAGGAGCAGCGGAAGGTTTGGGAGATCGTCCGCGCCGGCAGAGACGCCGGTCTTGCGAAGGCGCAGGAGGTGGCGAAAAGGGCCGTTTGCGGCTGGGAGGTTGACCGCGCCACACGCGACGTGATCGAGAAGGCGGGCTACGGAGACGCCTTCATACACAGGACTGGCCACTCGATCCACGCCGAGGACCACGCCAACGGCGCCAACATGGACGATTACG
>JBBIMN010000206.1:0-4368 GCA_037444385.1 Acidobacteriota bacterium
CCGTATGGAGAGCACCTGTAGCCGTAAAGATCCCGGTAGCCGGGTCATAGATCTCCGCGCTTGAAAGAACTGGCCCTCCGCTGTTTCCACCCACCACGAGGACCTTGCCATTTGGTAACAGCGTCGCGGTGTGCTCGGTACGGCACGTGACTAGAGAACCGGTGGCTGAAAACGTCCCCGTTACCGGATCATAAAGCTCCGCGCTGGCAAGGGCATTGTCGTAATAGCCTCCAGCAATGAGAATTTTTCCATTTGGCAGAAGGGTCGCCGTGTGCCATCCACGGGGTGTGGCGAGAGAACCGGTCGTGGTCCACCCCAGATCAATGACGAACGGGTACACGCCCCCCACGCCCTTCACCAGTAGCGAAAGCTTGCGCGCGCCGCCAACTTTCCTCAGCTCCCACCGCGCCGCGTTTCCCACCACCTTTCCGGCCGCGCCAATAACCAACGGTTTGGGAATCTCAAGGCCACGTCCCTGCTTGTTCACGAAGCGGACCGCCCCTTCGTGCAGAAAGACCTGCGCCGCCCCTGCAAGCTCAACGATCTCGTAGTCGAACCGAACCGGGGCGCCTTCGGATCTCAGGTAAAGAAATTCCTCCGTCCTGTCTCCTTGAACGACGTGCAGGCTGTCCGTCTCCGGAAAGCCGTTTCGGTAGGCTATCCGCCCGTCCTCCACTTGCGCCGGCGCGTTGAAGGAATGCAGCGCGCGAATTGCTACTTTGACACCCTCTCCCTCGATGACGAACGGCTCCTCGCAAGAGTCAGGAAAGAATGCACGAAAAACAGCGGAGCCTGCCCGCTCATTCCTGGCGGCCACGGCCAGCCAGGCTTCCCTCTCCTGAGGCAATAACCCTGGTGGAGGCTCCACCGAGGCCGCCGCCCCGGCTTCAAGCCCCGCCAAAGTGCGCCCCGCCACTTGGCGCGTGGCGTTTTCGAACGTGGCGGTGGCAGCGGCCTTGTCGCTTAGAGAAGGGACCCGCTGGACGATCTCTTGCGCCAGACCCGAAAGCCGCGCCGGTGCGCGGCCGGATTCAGCCATGCCTATCGGCTCTCGCGGCATAGGCGGAGATCCGCCCCGCGCGGGCATGGCCCCAACAACAACCAGCAACAACACGGACGACAACCCCGCCAAACAGTTGCGTTTCATCTCTCCCCTCCTCACCTTCTTAATGTTGACAAGCGCACACCCCTACATCAAGGCGTTTATACATCTCGGCGGTCCTTGTTGTCAAAGTTCGCGGCAATGTCATTCATGCTCTTTGACAAGTATGGCGCGCCATACCGTTTATAGCCCAAGCGAAAGGACGCGGAGATAAGGAAAACCGCCCCATGCAAGCTCGTGGTGTTCCATCCCATCTTCACAGTTTCCCACCCACCCTTACTACTCCGACGACGGTAATGTTGGCAGTACAGCGAAGGGCTTCTTCAAAGCGGGGATGGGAGAGCAGCGAGGCCGAATGCCACCGTATTTCCGAAACTGAGCACTTGGGCGCGCTTACGAAAGCCACCCTCCAGGGTTGGCTCCGCCAAGCCGCCCGCCCTCTCGGATTAGCAACTACTCATACACCTTCTCTTCCGCCGGGCCATCGGCGTCGGCCTCCGTGTCGCGGGCGTCGGAAGGCGCGGCGAGGAACTCCTTGTAGAACTCGTGCTGGATGACGAGGTCCATGATTTCGTTCGTGCCGGTCCAGATCGTGATGAGGCGAACGTCGCGAAGAAGCCGCTCAACCGGGAAGACCGTCGTGTATCCAATGCCGCCGAGCACCTGCATTGAATCGTTCACGACCCGCCAAGCCGTGTCGGTCGCGAATCGCTTCGATTCGGAAACCATTCTGCGCACGCGGCCCGGCGAGACTTTGCCAGAGTCAACTGCCCTGCACGTTTCAAGGCACAATGCCCTTGCCGCGTCCAGTTGAGTGAGGCTCTGTGCGATCTTGAACGAGACGCCCTCGAAGCGGCGTATTTCCTGGCCGAAGGCCTTTCTTCGCGAGGCATACCTGGCGGCGATTTCAAGAGATGCTCGCGCCATGCCCAAAGCACCGCAGGCGCTCGTCATCCGCTCCGGGATCATCATCTGGTCGAAAACGTCCGCGCCCAAGCCTATGCCGGCCTCTTGGCCCAGGACATTCTCGATCGGAACCTTCGCGTCCTTGAAGACAAGCCTTCCCGTGCCTCCGCCTCGCGTGCCCATCAATCCGTAAAGGTATTCCACGCTGACTCCGGGCCCCGGTTCCACCAGAAAAACACTCATCGCCTGACGCGGGCGGGCCTTCTCGTCCGTCTTCGCGTAGACGAGAAGGAGCCCGGCGCCCTCGGCGCCCACCACGAAGCGCTTCTGCCCGTTGAGCACGAAATGATCCCCTCTGCGCTCTGCGCGCGTCGTGGCGCCGAAAAAATCAGAACCGCCGCGAGGTTCGGTGAGCGCCTCGGCCATCCCCAACTCGCCCCTCAGCGCGGGCGCAAGATACTTCTCTTTCTGCTCCTTCGTCCCGAAATGTGATATTGCCTCGCCGACGATCGAGACCAGCGAGTAGAGGCAGGCGAGCGAAGTGCCCAGGACGCCGACCTCTTCAAGCGCTATGAGCTCGCTCGTCCACGGGAGAGCCCGGCCGCCGTACTCTTTCGGAAATCGAAGCCCAAGCAGATTTCTGCGGCCGGCCTCCAGGAGATATTCTTTCGGATAGCGGACCTTGTCGGCGTCCATGTCCAAGATGAGCTGGCGCGGCACCCAGCGGACGAACTCCCTGGCTTCTTTCCTTAGAGCCAAGTCCTCTTTGCTAAGCAACGCTTCGGGCGTGGTTGTCATTCTATCCTCCCTACTCCTTTATCACGGTGCCCCTGGTTTCAGGCAGCGTCCAGACCCAAAGCCCGGTGAAGACCGCGAAGAACGCGCCGATTGAGATGCCGGCACCGAGGCCTGATGATGCAGCCCACGCTTGCGCGCTCACCCACGTTATGATCAGTGGCGTGAAGAACTGCACGCCCCTTGAAAGGTTGAAGGCCGTCCACATCGCCGAAGACCGGATTCGCGTGGGGAAAAGCTCCGAGAAAATTGGGCCGTATCCGGAGAAGTTTCCCGTCCCAAGCCCCACCAATACCATGAAGAGAAGGTGCAGCGCGGGCCACGCGGCAACAGCGCCCCAGAACCACGTCAGTCCCAAAAGCCCAAGCGCCCAAGCCATTGAGTAGATGGTGTAGGCCACGCGGCGGCCCTTCCAGTCCGCCACCACGCCGTAGGAAAGATATCCAATCAGGCCGGCAAGCTGCGTCACGATCATCGCCAGCCCAGATTTTGCGAGCGAAAATCCCATCCGATCGAAGAGGTATTTCGGAAGCCATGTGTAGGTGAACCAGTAGGCCGACATGTCGGCCACTGCCAGAATAAGGCCCAGCGTGAACAAGCGGCGAATCCGCTTCTCGCCGAAAAGCTCGCGCGCCAGTTGCGCGCCCGACGGCGCCTTTTCCGCCGCGCCCCTCTCCCAAACGTCCGATTCGGGCATGTGGCGGCGGATTACAAGGACAAGCAATGCCGGCAGCGCGGATACAAAGAAGCAGGCGCGCCAGCCCCATGACGCGCCGAACCAGTGAGCGAAGACCGGTTCGACGAAAGAGCCGACGACTGACGCGAGCAAAATTCCAACCGGCGCTCCCGTTTGCATCACGGCCGCGAAACGGGCGCGCATTCTGGCGGGGAATGTTTCGCCGATCAGCGTCTGCCCCGTCGCCCACTCGCCCCCGACGCCAAGACCGGTGATGATTCGGCAGGCCATGAATAGCCAGAAGTTGTGCGACAGGCCGCAGCCGAATGTGCCTGTCGAATAGACCAGCATCGTCCAGCTCAAGACCGGCTTTCTGCCGAAGCGGTCCGCCATACCGCCGAAGAGAATCCCTCCAAGCGCCGTGGCTGCGAGCGTCGTCCCCAGGATGAGCGAAAGCTCCCAGTCCTGAAGCCCTATGTCCCTTTTGATCGGAATGAGAAGAAAAGAGAGCAGCATCAGGTCGTAGAAATCGAAGAGCCACCCCGCCCACGCCATGCTCAGTATGACGCAGTGCCGCCTTGTCGGCTTTTCGCTCTGGTTCAAGAGCATCGGCCCGCTTTGCGCGCTCATCCCCAACTCCCCCTTGTCTTAATAATAGCACCACCGGCCAATCCGAGCGGGAAGAGGTTCCTTTGATTATGGTGAGCCCATGGCCGCCGATAAACGGCCGGCAAGGAAAAGCGTGCCCCAGACACACCCGCCTCTATTAGCTGTTAGGCGCCACCCTTGGGGGACGCGTATGACCTGCGCCGATCCCTACGACGGGCGAGCTCGCTAGTGTAGTGTATCGTAAATAGCTTTACTAATTGGACGGGACGTGGTAGGCTCT
>JBBIMN010000207.1:0-1247 GCA_037444385.1 Acidobacteriota bacterium
ATCAGCTCGGCCATGCGCCTCACAGTCAGCGCGTTCTTCAGAGCGAAGGCGCATTCAGGCACCACGCTTTCCAACAGCCTGAACCGTTCCCGGTCCAGGCCCTGGCCAGGCGTCCTGCCTACGACGCTGGCGAGAAGAAGGAGCCCGTCGTACTCATAAACGAGCTGGAATGGAAACATGGCGATTACTTCGATTCGGTTTCCATCAACTTGCGGCAGCGTTCCCGCGGCCGCGCCCGAGACGGCAAAGTCCTTGTACTTGGGGATCATGTCGCGGACCAAGCCCTCTATCTCCAGCTTGGTCAGGCCGAAGCGGTCGGCGACGTGCCGTTCGGCGCCGAAACCGGTCCTGAAGAGGCGCTCGACGTACTGGCCGTGGTCGGAGAGGATCATGAGAGAACCGTAGTCCACTGCGATATCACGGCGCAGCGCATCCAGCATCTCCTCCGCCACCGTGTTCAGGTCGAAAGAGCGGAAGGTCCGCGCCAAGTCCTTGTAAAGCGCCAGCTCAAGTCCTTGCGAGGGGCGCTTGGCCCTCTGCATGCGTCTCTCCCTTAGGACTTCTGTTTGTTCACCCATGCACTGAGAAGGTCAATAGGCACCGGGAAGACGACCGTGGTGCTGTTTTCCGCGCCTATCTGCGTCAGAGTCTGGAGGTAGCGAAGCTGTATCGTGAGCGGGTTGTTCGCCAGCACGGCCGCCGCCTCCGAAAGCTGCTTTGAAGCCTGGAACTCGCCGTCGGCGTTGATGATCTTCGCCCTCTTTTCACGCTCGGCCTGAGCCTGCAGCGCCATCGCGCGCTGCATGTCCTGGGGAAGATCAACCTGCTTGATGGCGACCTGCGAAACCTTGATGCCCCAGGGGTCGGTGTGCTGGTCAATGACGGCCTGAAGTTCCTGGCTCAGCTTGTCGCGCTCAGAGAGAAGCTCGTCCAGCGAGGCTTGGCCGAGAATCGAACGCAGCGTGGTCTGAGAAAGCTGCGACGTGGCGTAGATGTAATTTTCGACCTGAAGGATGCAGTTCAACGGGTTGGAGACCCGGAAGTAGACGACCGCGTTGACCTTGACAGAGACGTTGTCCTTGGTGATGACGTCCTGGGGCGGCACGTCCAAGACGACCGTTCTTAGAGGGACTCTCACGAGCCTGTCGAAGGGTTTGAAGACGAAGATGAGCCCAGGCCCCTTCGGGAGCGGAAGAACCCGGCCCAGCCTGAAGATGACGCCGCGCTCGTACTCGCTCAAGATGTTG
>JBBIMN010000207.1:1257-3674 GCA_037444385.1 Acidobacteriota bacterium
CGAAAAGGGCCGGAAAACTCAGCAACTGGATCATGGATTACCTCCATTCGGGGCCGACGTGACTTCCAAAACCATTCCCTCGACCGCGGTGACTACAATCCGCTCGCCTTCGCCGTGTGACGACTTCGAGACCGCGTCCCAATACTCGCCCGCGACGAAGATCTTGCCCTTCTTGCCGGGGGCGATCGGCTGGCTGACCGTTCCGGTATGGCCGACGAGGACGCTGTCGCCGGTCATCACGGGGTTGCGGAAGGCACGGACGGCGAGTGTCACCAGGAACAAGAGGATCGCGGCGAAGGCAAGGACCACTGGAACCACGAAAATAAGAGACACTTTCAACTCCGGAATAGGGCTGTTGCGGTAGAGCAACAGGCTTCCGATCAAGAGGGAAACCACTCCACCGATCCCAAGCATACCATAAGAGACCACCTTCAGTTCAAGAATCAGGAACGCCACGCCCAGAAGAATCAGCAGCAGCCCGACCATGTTGACCGGCAGCATCTGCGTTGACAGCGCGAAAAGCAGGATGCATATCCCGCCGATGATACCCGGGAAGATAAGACCGGGAGCCTTGAACTCGACATAGAGGCCCGCAAGGCCCAAAAGCAGAAGCACAAGCGTGAAATTGGGATTGGCCAAGCCGAAGAGAAAGCGCTGGAGGTGCGTCGGGTTGATTTGGCGTATATCCGTCGAGGCGGATAAAACCACGACTTGCATCGTCCCGTCGAAACGCTTGATCGGGTGGCTGCGGACGTAGGCGAGAACCTGTTCCTCGTTGTTGGCGACAAGTGCGATGACGTGCTGGTCGAGCGCCTCTTTTTCGCTCAGCGAGATGCTCTCGCGCAGCATTTTCTCAAAGGCTTCCGCGTTGCGGCCTCTCCGCTCCGCCAGGGAACGGGCGTGGGCCGAGAGGTCGTTGAGAATTTTCTGCAGCATTACGTCTTCGCCGGGTTGTTTCTGGCCGGAGCCCGCTGGCTGTTTGCCGGGTTCCTCGGGTGCCTGGCCGGGCGATGAAGGAATGGGGAAAGGCAAGGCGCTCACGGGATGGGCCGCCCCTATGGCCGTACCAGGCGCCATCGCGATCACGTCGCAGGCCAAAGCCACGAGCGCACCGCCGGATGCAGCCCTCGCGTTGACGGGCGCGACGTAGGCTACGACCGGCGCCTTGGATTGAAGAATGGCCCTTTGAATCGCCTCTACGCTGTTGACGAAGCCGCCGGGCGTGTCAATCTGAAGAAGAATGAGCGCGGCGTTCGCCGCGTTGGCCTTTTCAATGGCGTGGACGACGTACTCCTGCGTGACCGGATGAATAGGCTGGTCAAGCACGATCCGGTAGACGGACTGCGCCGCCGCCGACAGCGATGCCAAGAGAATGGTGGCCGTGGCAACGAGTGTCGCAAAGCGCTTCATGCCTCCCGCCCTTCTCAAACGGCTTTAGTATGGACACGGGAGGTCCGCCTGTCAAGCCGGCCAGTGCTTGAGGCTGAAGAGAAATGCTACCGGGGGATGCCACCGCGCTTGGCCTCCACCGACCTCCCCCACCCGCATCCAGCGCGCAAGGACAAGCGGCGCGCTGTATAAATGCTCAATTTTAAATTGCGGGTGAAAAGCGCCACTTTCCTTTAGCATTAAACACCCGTTCCGCTCTCGCGCGGCCATCCCTTGCGCATCGTCCAGAGCATCGAGTATTTGAGATAGACGCAGTAGGCCGACATGAAGGCGACTATCGCGCCTGGGGCGCCGTCGAGAAAGCCGAGGCGAAAGAGGTACTGCTTCAAAAACCTGTGGAGAGGCCTGAGCAAAATGGAACAGAGCCCCGCCCTCTTGCCGTCCTTGAAAAGCTGTTCCGCTCCCCAGCGCGAGTAAAGTTCGTTCTTGGCGATGTAGTGCGGCCAGTCGCGGATCGTGTCGTGTAAAAGCCGCCCTTGTTTGATGGAGCCTACTTTCCTGCCGGAAAGCGCGATCTCCTCGTGGACCTTCACGTCGTCGTACCGGCACTCGTGCCTGAAGAGGCGCGCCACCTTGTCGTTGCTAAGCCCGCCGAAACGCATTACGCGCCCGAAATAGGTGTTGCTTCGCCAAATCCAGTATGCGTCAGCTTTGGGGCCGTCATCGAGAAGCTTTTGGATCGAGGAAACCAGTTCCGGCTCGGGCCGCTCGTCGGCGTCCAAAAGAAACACCCACGGGTGCGACGCCCGCGGAATCGCCCAGTTCTTCTGCGCCGCCGGATAGTTGAACTCGTGTACGGCCACGCGCACCTTCGGGTCGCCCATGGCCTTGGCGGCTTCGTAAGTGTCGTCGTTCGATGCCGCGTCAACGACGACAAAAACCTCGTCCGCCCAAAGCACCGAACGCACAGCATCCGCGATCTGGTGCGCCTCGTTACCCGCGGGAATAATCGCCGTGACCTTCTCCAC
>JBBIMN010000207.1:3684-4343 GCA_037444385.1 Acidobacteriota bacterium
AGACAAATTATAACATGCGGCGATGCGGGGGCGCGGAGGCCGGCCTCCCCATTCCATCTCTGTGGTTAAATGGCATAGTGAATTTGGTGTCAAAGGAGCGAAGAGGCGCGTCCAATGTTCGCTCAAGCCCGTCAAATGGGCAAGGACGGTCGCCAACTACCCGGATGCGCCCGGTTCGGGACTGAGAAGACTTGCCGCATGCGCGCGAGAGTCCGCCGGCTGTCCGGCCAAGTTCAACAATGATCCTCTCTCCCATCTCCACCGCCTCCATGCTGGCATTCTTGCCTCACGGCAAAGCCGGTACTATTCACCTGGCCTGGATGAAGTGTTATAGTAAAAGGCGGAGGTAGCGCGGATGGTTAAGCGATTGGCGGCAATTATTTTCGGAGCAGTTCTGGCGGTCTCAATGCTGGCCGGCGGAAAGTTAGAGGCAAAGGGGCAGTATGACCTCTTGCTCAACGGCGTCAACAAAGGCTGGGAAAGGTACAAGATCAAGATAGACAAGAAAAGAGACGAGTGGAACATCTCTTCGGAGGTCTATTACAAGCAGCCTTTTCCTCCGGCAAAGCGGGGCTACGTTGACATGCATCTCTACCCGGATTACACCCAGAAGCTCTCCACCGGCGAATTTCTTGAATACAAGTACCGGGTGACGGTCC
>JBBIMN010000208.1:0-4336 GCA_037444385.1 Acidobacteriota bacterium
GGTTCCTCATCTCCACCCTCCCGCCGTAGATTACATTACTCTACCGTTGACGTCGAGATGGTATAACTCATGTCTTAACGGTGGCTACAAACTCATGGGGAGCAGGATAGGACATGGGACGCGGAGCGCAACCCCAGGCGCATTCAATGGGCGTAAGCTTCGCCTGGCCGGATTTCGCTCAGCCCGCGGACTTTTTTCCCCGAGCCCTCCGCTGCCTGATCACTTCGATGACGGCGGGAAGAATCGAGAGAAAGATGACTACGAGGATGATGAGGTGGAGGTAGCGCGTGACGCCGGGGATGGAGCCCAGGAAGTACCCGACGAGCGTCATGCTGCAGATCCAGGCCGTTCCGCCGGAAATGCTGAAGAGGATATACCGCGGCCACGGCATCTTCCCGACGCCGGCCACGACCGGGGCGAAGGTCCTGACGATCGGCACGAAGCGCGCGATGACGACGGTCTTACCGCCGTACCTCTCGTAGAAGTGGTGGGCGCGCTCGACGTGGGCGGGATTGAAGAGGAGCGACTTCGGCCGCTTGAAGACCACGGAGCCCGTCTTCCTTCCGATCCAGTATCCGGTGTTGTCCCCGATGATCGCCGCCGCGCTCAGAAACCCGCATAGAAGCCACGGGCTAAAGAGGCCCTGGCCGGCCAGAATGCCCGCCGTCACGAGCAGGGAATCCCCAGGTAGAAAGAAGCCTGCCATCAACCCCGTCTCTGAAAAGACGATCCCGAAAAGGACCGGATAGCTTCCAGCCGCTATTAGGGCCTTCAGTTTTTCAGGATCATAGAGGGCCTTCAGCAGATCGAACAGGTGTTCCAACCGCGCCTCCAGCCCCAAGATTGCCAGAGGCGCGGCTGGATGTCAACGAGCGCTCACGGCACTTTGAGCGTGGCGAGCGGCGAGACGGGGCCGGTGGCGCCGTTGAGCGCCTGGTAGTAAACCCTGTACGAAGCGCTCAGGCCCCTCCTGGGAGGCCTCGTGTCGAGCGCCTGCGACGTCCCCGGCGAAACGGGGCCGGCGACGCGGTCCCACTCCGAGCTGCCGTCCGACTGCCGCTCTATCACGGCGGCGGTGGCCCCTGGCCCGGGCACGAAGCTTATGACCACGCGCGGGAAAGGGCTATCGAGGTACTGGAGCTTCGGCGCTTCGGGCGTTTTCAGAACAGGGTCGCCAATCCGCACCGCCACCGGGGCCGAAGCCTCGCTCCTGTTTTGCGCCGAGTCAACCGCGACTAGGCTGTACCAGTACTCCTGCCCGGGCACGGCCTGGTCATCGGTGAAGCTCCTCTCCGATCCTTCGAGCGGTTTGGCCGTGACGACCAACGGCTCGGCCAGCTTGGTGGCGCCTCTTAGAACGAGGAAGCCCTGGACTTTTTGAGGGTCTCCTCCTGGAATGAAATCTATGCGGGCCACCCCGCCCATGCCGCTGAAGCCGGTGATCTTGGGCGTCGCGGGCGGACGGTTCGGTGGAAGCTCGACCACAAGCTCGGCGCTGGGGGCGCTCGCCTGGTTGTCGCCGCCGACGGCGGTGACGCGGTATTTCATCACGCCTTCCATGCCAAGGACTATCGGATCATCGAGCCGCGGGTCCATTACGAGGGCGTTGCCAGCGTAGGACCATTTGCCCTCCTTGCCCGCGGTCTTCTCCACCCTGTAGCCAGCGGCGCCTTTGACTGGGTTCCACTTCAGGGAGATGGCGTCCGCTCCCTTCGACGCCTCGAGCCCGTCCGGTGAAGGGGGAGCCGAAAGGCTCGCGAACACCGCGGCCGTGGCGTGCGATGGCGCGCCCGGCTTGCCGCGCGGGTCAAGCGAATAAACGCGGTAATAGTAGTGGGTCCCCGCGGTGCCCGAGCCGTCTGAATAACGGAGCGTTCCGGCGGGGAGCGGCTTCTGCGTCAGCGCGGTGTACGGCCCCTGGCTGAAGGCGCTGCGCTCGACGATGTAGCCGGACGTCCGCGGGCTCTGGGGCTTGGCCCATGAAACTTCTATGGCTCCCGGCTTTGAGTCGGCCGTGACCGCTTCGGGCGGGAAAGAGGCCGCCACGTCCGGCACGAATATCTTCAGCGGGAACGACGGGACGCTCTCGCGCCCGAACACGTCAATCGCCACGATGGTGTAGGTGACTTCCTGCTCCGGCGGAGCGGCGTCGTCGGTGAATCGTGGAAGCTTCTGCTTCTTGCGCGCCTCCTCGTTTCCTGGGAAGATGGGTCCCTTTCCCAGCAGCTTCGCGCCGGAGCCGTCGTCGCGCTTCACCCTGAAGAAGAACTCCGGCATTCCAGGCGTCGGCGGACCGGCGTCCCAGTCCAGATTCACGCCTTGCGCCGTAACCTCGGCCTTGGCGTTCTGAGGGGCGGAGGCCAGAGGCGTGATTTCGCGCGGGTCAACCGCCAGCGATATGCCGAAGGCCTTCCCCGCGCCGTCGCTCAAGCGGTAGACGGCTGGCCCCTGCGGATGGTCTTCCCAGGCCAGCCCCAGCGCCTTGGCGAAATTGAAGTCCGCCGCGGCGTTGATGAACATGAAACCCTTGAGGCCGTCGTAGTCCTCCGGCGGGCGGCCGGAAGCCGCCTGGCGGTCCATCGCGCCGAGCTTGACCAGAGGATCGGACTGGTTCTGCGGGAGCGCCTTGGTAAGGCCGTCGTTCCAGTTCGGACGAAGGCCTGAAGCTATCGCCGTCCCCTTCCCCGACGTGTCAACGCGTTCCAGAGTGTAACCCTGCGGCGGCCAGCTCGTCCTGGGAATCGGCCAGAAGAGCTTGACGCCGCCGTTCCCGTCGGAGGCGGCCGCAACGTAGCCGCGGTTTTCCTGCGCCAGCAGGCTTCCAGCCGCGAGAAGGGCGGAAAGGCCGAGTATGATTATTCGCGCGCTTTTCATCTCATCCTCCCGCTACACGCAGAGTGGGCCGACCGTGACGGAGTAATCGTCACAGCAGCCAACCAGGCACCAACAAATCTGCCCGAAATCAATCCACGCCTTCCCGCAGATGGAGACGGGCATCGCCTCGGCGTGGAGGGTCAGCCCGCCGCTCAGGCTGATGCAGAGGCATCCTATTGGCGTATCGAGGCCGCCACTGAGGCTCGCGGAGGCACTGAAGTCGCCGGAGATGTGAAGCGGCGAGAAGAGGATCGCCACGTCGAGCGACGCGCTCGCGTCGGCGTCAACATGGGCGCCAAACCCCCACAAGCTTCCTCCCCAATGGAGGTGGTAGCTCACGTCGCCGCCAACCCTGAAGCCAGTGCTGTCCAGCATACAGTAGCCGTGGCAATCCACCAAAAGGACGTGCGCTGATAGCTTCAGCCCGTCAACGTTCTGGCCGATGTAAACGTGCCAGTCGCCTGAGCCGAAGTGGACGCTGACCGACTTGTCGGGCGCCGTGATCGTGACCGCGCCGCCCATCAGGCTGAAGTTCCCGGAGAGCCCCGCGTCGAAAGAGCCGGAGGCATATTGCAGGAATCCCTGAAACTGGCCGCCGCCAGAGTGGTCGTCGGTTAGAATCCACGCCTTCGCGTCAATGCGGAAGCCTGCATCCGAACCGCCCGCCTTGATGGTCAGCGTCCCGTCAAAGCAATAGGTGAAACCTCCATCGGATGAGCCAAGCCGCGCACCGGCCATGAAAGCGTAAGTGCCATCGAAGGTGGGAGTGATGTTCGCGAGAGGCGTCGTGCCCGACAGCGCCGAGAGCGGCACGTTATGGCCCAGCCCGCCCTGAATCTGGTAGAGCGAAAGGAAGGGCGGGAAGAGCGTGATGCCGGTCGGGCCGAGCGGGATGGAGGCCCTCGCCATCCAGTAGTCCTGGCTTCCCTGGTATCCGACGAGGAACGCCGCATCAATGTCCACCGCGTTGACGATGGAGAGGTGTCCCTCTCCGCCGAACCTCGTGTTTCCGCCGCTGTTCGAGTAGGTCAGCTCCACGTCGAGGGTCACGGTGGGCGAAACGTCGGGGAACTGCGCGTGGACTTTGACCGAATCAACCGCCGGCCCTTCTCCGTTGAAGCCGCCGTTCTTGTAAACCAGCTTGTAGTTCAGGTTGCCAACGCTGACTTGCAGGACATTGCTCAGGTGGACTCCGCCGGTGAGGCTGAAGCCGACGTACGGGTTGCCCGATTCCGCGCCGACCAGGAGAGAGAGCTTCTGGATGTCTATCTGGACGGGTCCAAGCTCGGCGCTGCCTCCCAATGGAAGGTCAATGCTGGTGGCGCCGCCTTGCAGGGCGATCTTGCCGTCCATTGTGACTCTGAGGCCGTTGAGGTTGAACGAGTAGAGCTCGCTGCCGGCGGCCATGAGCTTGAACTTCACGTCCATCGCCACGCGCCAGCCGACGTTCTGCTCGTTCTTG
>JBBIMN010000209.1:0-4326 GCA_037444385.1 Acidobacteriota bacterium
GGCGGGCGCACCGGCGCCCTCGGTGCGTCACCGTATTTCCGAAACTGAGCACTTAAAAATCAGCAAGCCAGCCCCGCCTTCGGAAGAGCGGGGCCCTTCTGCGATGTGTCGAAGTTATACGGAGCGTCATACGTCCTCGTGACGCCGCCTATTCATGACGCTCTGTGTATTTTGGACAGGCGTGGATGAAACTTATGGGTGCGGGCGTCAAGCAGGGACGAGTGTGACATCGCGGTCCAGGGCCATTGACCTTCTCCCGCGAAGCGAAGGACAATGGCCGTGGGGTGGAGCGGTTTCCGCCACAGTTCGCTTTTTTGTGGGAGGGGCAAATGGCGAAGTGCCAGGAGTGTGGTGCTGAACTCGGCGATCGCAACCTTTTCTGCGAGGAGTGCGGGGCGCGCGTTTCGTCGCGGCCCGTTCACGCTCAAAAGGCAGACGTGAAACAAGGCGCTCCGCGCCGCAGCCGCCGCCTGGTGATAACAATGTCATGCGCGGCGGGGCTCGCCCTCCTGCTGGGCTCATTCGGTATCGGCGGCGGCCTTTACCTCACGCGCGGAACCACCAATCTTCGGCTGCTTCCCGCCATTCTATCTTCCATAATTCATAACGGCTGGTCAGGACGGCTCAACCCGGAGCCTATAAAGAAAACTGGCACGGCGCCCATTGACATTCGCCCCCTCGCCGGAGTCAGGATCACGGCTCCCGCCAATGCGCTCGACAAGCCTAGGACACTGCAAGTCACGCCAGTGGATTCCACGAAGGGAAAGCAAATTGCCAGCGCCGCTTTTGCTCGCAAGGAAATTCCCGTGGCCGCCTTCCGCCTGGACGCGGGGATGAGGCCGGACGATCTGTTTCCCGGTGAGATTACGATTTCCCTGGATCTGGCCCAGCGGAAGATTCCCAAGGGACTTTGGCCTTTCGCGCGCATCTACCACGTTGACGAACGCGGCCAGGCTTACCCAATGGTGGTGTCGTTCAAAGGATCCACTGTTTCTTGCCGTGCCCGTCACAATTACATCTTCGCGGTGTTTCTGGGCGTTGGCTACGCCAGCTCCATCATCGTTTATTTGGGAGCCTCCGAGAAATTCGCGGGGGAGGACCAGTGGTTGAGCTTCTCCTCGAAGGACTTCAAGGCGTATTGGTCCTCCCGCCTGCCTCCGCGCAACCCCGCGGTATTCAACCCCGTGAACGACGAATTGGAGGCGCTCTGGAAGAAGTATCTTTCGGACGCCACTGATCGGACGCGACTGTCATATCTTGATGAGCCGGGCAGTTCGAACCCCATGCTCGAAGCGTATGTCCGCTACCGGGCCGATGCCAGGGTTCGCGAACTGCTTCCAAAGATGAGCGATGACGCGTGGCTGCTGCAGAACTTCGTCCCAGTGGAGGTCGGCAACGGCCTCAAAGTGCTTGAGCGCTGTTACGGCTATTTGACTGGCAAAGAGTCCGGCCAGCGCGGCTTCAGGGAGCCGGCCTTCAAGATAGACGTTCTCTTCCGGGAGAACTGGCCCCACGGGGACGAGGTCTTGGGGCTCACGACGACGGGCAACAGCCTCTACCCCTATATAGATTTGCGGCGCAAAAGCATACCATCGGCGCCCTTGGCCGATGACGGCGCCGGGGGGCCGGTGATAGATGAACTTTACTGCACGGCCGTCCACGAACTCTTTCACGCCCTTCAGCGCGGTTATAGCACGCTGGAGGTCATGGGACACCAGTGGTTCATGGAGGCCACCGCCGTGGAGCTCGAAGGCGAGGCCTTTCCCTATTTCGTCGGCAAGGGGTGGGTGGCCACACCGCGCGGGACCGACCGGCAGAGTTACTTCACGGCCTACTTCGACCCGCTCGCCATCGTGACGGCGGACAGCGGCCCCGAGTCGGTTCTTCGCGCGCGGCGCCATGGCTACGGGGCCTCCTTTTATTTGGAATACCTTCGGGACCGCTACTACCGCGGAGGCGCTTCGCCGGAGTTCCTGCCCAAACTAATGGCGGATTTCGGAAGCTGGAGTGGCGACACTCTGGAGAGCCTGGTGCACGTGACCAGCGGGAGCGATGAGCAGTTTGGCCAGGACTTTTCCAATTTCTGCCATGCCCGCGCACGGGAACTCATGGCCGCCTTCGAGGAGGAGTACTCCGGAAAACGGGCCGGCGAATCCACCGTGCGCCTCACGTGGGCCGCTCCCGTCTGCACCTGGACCATGGACACGCCGCGCCCAGTCTCGTGCCGTTTTCTCCGCGTCCTTTTGGAGAGTCCCGCGCGCGGTGCGAGGCAGGATGATCCCGGCCTTCCCGTTCTTGGGGTCGCGGGCAACGACTTCACGGCGGATGGCGTCATACTGCGCCTTTCTCCAGAGGGCGTCCGCTGGCAGCGAGTCACGGGCAACGCGGCGTCCGTGAAGGTTCCGAAGGACAGGAAAGGGGAATGCCAAGGCTGGCTACAGCGCATCGAGACTTACGTGGACCCTCCGGGAAAGTTCAAGCGCACCGCGGCGCAGCCCATCTATCCCACGCCGGGCACGAGCTATGACCAGTTGACCCGTCCGGCTGCCACGGTGACGAACAAGCTCTTCGCGCTGTTGAGCGGGCCGGCGCCCGTCAAGACAAAACAGAGCGGCGATCGTGTTGGGATTGCCTGGAGTCCCTCGCCGCTCGCGCAAGAGGGCCTTCTCAAGGACTACGAGGTCCAGGTGCAAGTTGCGGGGCACAGGCCTTTCGAAGATTACGCAAACGCACCTCAGTACGATATAGATCTCAAGAAAATATACGGTAAAGATCGCCCCAAACCCGGAGAGACGGCGGCTATCGTCTACCGCCTGCGCTCCTCCAAGGGTCCAGAAGCTGTAGGCCCCTGGAGCCAGCCGCTCCAGGTCGAAATGGCGGAGGACCTTTTCGAGGGGACGTGGAAAGGCACCGTCACAATCACGGGCGAGAAGGTGGGAGACGCCATACGGGGAACGCTGACGAAGATATTCGGGGAGGGGGCGAAGGACGCCGTGCGGAGCACCAACGCCGTGGGCTCTTCCAATTCATTCTCGTTGGCGGTGACGCCGCACGCGGGGCGCGGCGCCGACTACGACGTAGTCTGGTCCAACGAGAACCGGCCCAATTGGGCCGGATGGCAGACAAAGGGCGAAGGGCGAGTGGACGGCGATGCATTGGTGGTGGAGCTGAAACACCCCGATGGCAGCGTTCTTACTCTCAAACTCGTTTCCGAAGGGAAGGACCGTCTCAAGGGCGGGTTTGCCATCGGCGCATGGTTAATGAAGGACGCCGTAAGCGGAACAGCCGCAGCCTCGCGCTCTGGAACACCAGCGAAGCGTTAGAAGCCTAGCCCGGAGGCCACAATCCTGGCGCGTTGCCACTCCTGGCCCAAAGCCGGTGCCCGCTTCGCGCTCCTTCGCGTTTTTGTCTTTTACGGAAGTCCCGTCAGCTTGCCGATGTAGAGCCTGGCGTCGTAAAGCATTCGCACGCGCCCATCCGCCTCGCAGGCGTCGAAGAGGCGGCCTAGAGCGGCCATCATGGGTTCGTGGGCAAGGTGGCCGGGAGGAGGGGCATAGGATGCGGAACGCACCCGCCCTTGGAGGCCCTCCAAGTCAAATATTTGCAGGTTTGGAAAGACGCTCGCATGGTAAGGGCCGCCGAAGAAGGCGGCGAGATCCGCGGAGGTTACGTTTTCGTGGCGCACGCTGCGGTAGTCCGTTCCGTACTCCAAAAGCAGCCGCTCGTAGCCTTCGAGAAAGGGCGAGCCGGCAAGCCGCCGCTCGTTCCAGATAATGGCCGCGCTGCCGCCAGGCCTCAAGATGCGCGCGCACTCCCTTCGGACGGCGGCCCCGTCGAACCAGTGGAACGCCTGGGCCGCTACCGCAAGGTCCACGGAATGGCCGGCAAGCCCCGTGCGTTCCGCCCTGCCCGCGACGCTGCTGAATCCCGAATAGCCCGCGAGCGCCGCCTCCGCGGCCTCCCGCATCGCGGCGTTGGGCTCCACGCAGAAGACGGTGGCGCCCCGCTGAAGCAGGGGTTCGGAGGAGATTCCCGTCCCCGAGCCGAGGTCCGCCACGGGAGATCCAGAGCGCAGTTCGGCCCGCTCCCATAACACATCATAGAGCGCATCGGGATAACCCGGCCGCGACGCCGCGTAGTCCGCCACGCGGTTGGTGAATCGAGAGGTGGGATCAGAGAAGTCGTGCGTCATTGATAGAAGACTCTCCCTTGACAGATGCGCCACCAAACAACGTCCTCTTATCTTCTAAGAACTTCCCGCGTTCTTGGCTCCCAGATCGGCTCTTAATGCGTCTTCGAGCGATGGCGCCACGAACTTAAAACCCG
>JBBIMN010000210.1:0-4324 GCA_037444385.1 Acidobacteriota bacterium
GGCGCGCGAATGGAAGGAGACCTGAATGATCATGAATCTTCTGGCGGGAGCGGCCTGCGCCGTTCTCATCGGCTACCTGCTTTACGCCGTCGCCCGTCCCGAGAGATTTTGAGGGAGCCATGACGATCTACGGATGGATTCAGCTTGCCGTCTACGTGGCGCTGCTGCTGCTCGTAACGAAACCCGTTGGCGTTTACCTGGCACGCGTACTCGACCCGGGAGGGAAAACGTTTCTGGACCCTTGCCTCAAGCCCGCGGAGCGGCTCATCTATCGAGCGCTTTGCATTGAGCCGGCGAGCGAACAGGGCTGGAAGGAATACGCCCTCTCCATGTTCCTCTTCAGCGCGGCCGCGGCGGTATTCTCATATCTGATTCTCAGGCTTCAGGATGTTCTGCCGCTCAACCTGGAGGGCTTCGGCCCCATGAGCGGCCACCTCGCCTTCAACACCGCCGTGAGCTTCGTCTCCAATACCAATTGGCAGAACTATTCCGGCGAATCCACGCTCTCCTATTTTTCTCAGATGGTGGCGCTCGTCTTTCAGAACTTCGCCTCCGCGGCCGTGGGCGTTGCCGTCGCCGCGGCGCTCGTGCGCGGAATCGCTCGCCACGCGGCCGCGACGATCGGCAATTTCTGGGTGGACCTCGTCCGCGTCACGCTCTACCTATTGTTGCCCTTGAGCCTCGTCTACGCGATCTTCCTCGTCTGGCAGGGCGTGCCCGAGACCTTCGGCGCGAACGTCAAGGCCGCCGGCTTCGAGGCGGGACAGGTCATCGCGAGAGGCCCGGTCGCCTCGCAGGAGGCCATAAAGATGGTGGGTACGAACGGCGGCGGCTTCTTCAACGCCAACTCGGCCCATCCCTTCGAGAACCCGACGCCGCTGAGCAACTTCATCCAGATGCTCTCGATCTTTTTAATTCCCGCCGGGCTGACCTGGTATCTCGGCCATTCGGTCAAGAACAAGGGCCATGGGTGGACTCTCTGGGCGGCGATGGCGGCGATCTTCCTCGCAGGCGGGCTCGCCTCCCTGGGCGTCAATCAATCGCAGGGAAACATGGAGGGGAAGGAGGTCCGCTTCGGCGTGGCGGCATCTTCCCTCTTCGCGACCGTCACGACCGACGCCTCGTGCGGCGCGGTCAACGCGATGCACGACTCCTTCACGCCGTTGGGCGGCCTCGTCCCGCTCGTGAACATCGAGCTTGGAGAAGTCGTCTTTGGCGGCGCCGGCGCGGGCCTTTACGGGATGTTGATCTTCGTCGTGCTGACCGTTTTTCTCGCCGGCCTGATGGTCGGCAGAACGCCCGAATATCTCGGCAAAAAAATCGAATCCTTCGACGTCAAGATGTGCGTGCTCTACGTCGTCATAACTATTTTCGGGATTCTCGGCTTCGCCGCCGCGGCGGCGCTCGCCAAGTGGGGGCTCGCAGGCCTCGGAAACGCCGGCCCCCACGGGCTTTCAGAGATACTCTACGCCTACTCGTCGTGCGCCGGCAACAACGGCAGCGCCTTCGCGGGACTGAACGGAAACAGCTTCGCCTATGACGTGACGCTCGGCCTGGCGATGCTCCTCGGCCGGTTTCTTGTCATGGCGCCGCTTCTCGCGCTGGCGGGTAACCTGGCTTCCAAGAAGATCGTGCCCGTCAGCGGAGGCAGCTTCCCGGTGTCTGGATTGACGTTCGGCGCGCTGCTCGTGGGGACCGTTCTGATCGTCGGCGCCCTCACTTTTCTTCCGGCTCTGTCGCTCGGGCCCATCGTGGAACACTACCTCATGCGGGCCTCGACGGCCCTTTTCGGATAAGGCGGGACCATGGCAAGCCGCGGATTTTCCTTCCTCGACAAGTCCATCATCGTTCCGGCGCTGGGGGCCTCCGTCGCCAAACTCCATCCGCGATCCATGGTGAGGAATCCCGTAATGTTCGTGACGGAGGCCTGCGCCTTGCTCACCACCGCAAGCCTTTTCACGGGAGAGAGCAAGTCCCTGGCGTTCGGAATTCAGATCGCCATCTGGCTCTGGTTCACCGTCCTCTTCGCGAACTTCGCGGAGGCCGTGGCCGAGGGACGGGGCAAGGCGCAGGCCGACGCGCTGAGGCGGACGCGGACCAAGACGATGGCGCGCGTCGTTTGGCCCGACGGCACGTGGGCGCTCGTCAAAGCGGAGGACCTTAGAAAAGGGAACGTCATCCAGGTCGAGGCGGGGCAGATCATCGCCGCCGACGGCGAGATTATCGAGGGCGTCGCGATGGTGGACGAATCGGCCATCACCGGCGAATCGGCTCCGGTGCTGAGGGAATCGGGCGGCGACAGAAGCTCCGTCACCGGCGGAACGAAAGTGCTCTCGGACTGGATCAAGGTGCTCGTCACGGCGAATCCCGGCGAGAGTTTTCTGGACCGCATGATCCGCCTGGTCGAGGGGGCGAAAAGGCAGAAGACGCCAAACGAAATCGCGCTCACGATCCTTCTCTCCGCCTTGACCATCGTTTTCCTCGCGGTCGTGGCCACGCTGAAGTGTTTCGGGCTCTACTCCGGCGTTGATTTTTCGGTGACCGCCCTAGTGGCGCTCCTGGTCTGCCTGATTCCCACGACGATCGGCGGACTGCTTTCGGCCATCGGCATCGCGGGGATTGACAGGCTCGTGCAGAAGAACGTGCTGGCGATGAGCGGGCGCGCGGTGGAGGCGGCGGGCGACGTGGACGTTCTTCTTCTCGACAAGACGGGAACGATCACTCTCGGCGACAGGCAGGCCGTCGAGTTCATGCCCGCCGAGGGCGTCCTATTGGACCAACTTCGCGACGCCGCCCAGCTCGCGTCGCTGGCCGACGAGACGCCGGAAGGGCGTTCTATCGTCGTTCTGGCGAAGCAGCACGGCTTGCGGGGGCGTTCACTGCAAGATTTTCCCGGCGCCCGATTCGTCCCTTTCACGGCCCAAACGCGCATGAGCGGCGTGGATTTCGAGGGAAGGGTGATCCGCAAGGGCGCGGCCGGCGCCGTGAGGGCTTTTACTGGAGGAAGCCTTCCGCGCGATGTGGAAGACGCGGTGAAGGGAATCGCCCGCTCCGGCGGCACCCCTTTGGTAGTGGCTGAAAACAAGCGCGCGCTGGGAGTCATTCACTTGAAGGACATCGTGAAGGGCGGGCTCAGGGACCGGTTCGACAGATTCAGGGCCATGGGAATCCGCACGGTCATGATAACTGGGGACAACAAGATCACGGCGGAGGCGATCGCCATGGAGTCAGGCGTGGACGACTTCCTCGCCGAGGCGAGGCCGGAGGACAAGCTCGCGCTGATCCGAAGGGAACAGGCCAAGGGCCACCTCGTCGCTATGACGGGCGACGGAACCAACGACGCGCCTGCGCTCGCGCAGGCGGACGTCGGCGTGGCGATGAACACCGGCACGCAGGCCGCGAAGGAAGCGGGCAACATGGTTGACCTAGACAGCAATCCCACCAAGCTTCTCGAAATCGTCGAAACCGGCAAGCAGATGCTGATGACGCGAGGAGCGCTCACCACGTTCTCCATCGCCAACGACGTGGCGAAATATTTCGCGATTCTTCCGGCGATGCTCGTCGGCGCCTTTCCGGTGATCGCGCCGCTCAACGTGATGCGCCTGGCGAATTCGGAAAGCGCGATTCTTTCGGCGGTCATCTTCAACGCCCTCATCATCGTGGCCTTGATCCCCCTCGCCTTGAAAGGCGTGAAATTCAGGCCGCTCGGAGCGCCCGCCCTTCTGAGGCGAAACCTCGTCATCTACGGGCTCGGCGGCATCATCGCGCCGTTCATCGGCATCAAGGCGATAGACCTTCTGGTCGTCGCGCTGCGGCTGGCTTGAGAGAGGAAGGCGCATGAAAACCCTGCTGGCGGAAATGAAGAGATCGCTCGTGGTCATGGCGGCGCTCGCGCTTCTTTGCTGCGCGGCCTATCCGGCGGTCGTGTGGGCACTCGGCCAGGCGCTGTTTTCCTCTCAGTCGCGCGGCTCGCTGCTTGAACGGGATGGCCATGTCGTGGGATCGAAGCTCCTGGCCCAGCGGTTCACGGCAAAAAAATATTTTCATCCGAGGCCTTCGTGCGCTGGAGACGGATACGACGCCACCTCCTCGGGGGGCAGCAACCTGGGGCCGCTTTCCAAAAAGCTCATTGCGGACGTGGCGGCGCGAGCCAAAGCTTACCGGGAGGAGAACGGCATGCCGCCTGACACCCCTGTGCCCGCCGACGCGGTAGAGGCTTCCGGCAGCGGGCTCGATCCGGACATCAGCCCGGAGAACGCGCTCCTCCAAGCGCCGCGCGTGGCGCGGGCGAGGAACCTTTCGCTTGAGACCGTTCGGAAGCTTG
>JBBIMN010000211.1:0-4318 GCA_037444385.1 Acidobacteriota bacterium
AAGTACCTCCCTCTATCAATTCTCAAATCCCCGTTCCAACAACTCGCCAAACTCCGCAAGCGTGCCGCGCCAGTCCGCCGGGACGTCCGTCGCCATAAACGCAGTGTCGGTGACCCAGAACGTTTTCATGCCGACGCGCTTCGCCGGCAGAATATCATTTTGCACTTCGTTGCCTACCATGAGACAATCTTCCGGCGCGTAGCCGATTTTTTCGGCGATCCTGTCCAATTTCGCGGCGGCGGTCTTCCTTGTAGGCTCGCTCATCCAGGAAAGCGTCTCGAGATCTTCACGCAGCGCCGCCTTTATGTTGTGAAGGATATCGAGCACCTTGGCCTTGGCCTCCGGGCTGAAGTACCGCTTGACGTAAATCTGGCCGAGCGCCATTCCCATGGCGCCCTCTTCCGAGCGAACCACCTTCATCCAGCGCGGCAGGTCCTCTTTTGTCCCGGTGAGCGAGCTTCGGAATTCAAAACCCTCTTTGACGAAGGCAGATGAAAGGTAGGGCAAGGCGAAGCCCGCGAGGTGCCAGCTCAGGTAAACCTTCCAATCATCTAGCCGCTGGGACTTCAACTGCTCGGAGAGCCCCTTGAAGAAATCCGGCTGGGCGACGTTGACGTGGGCCTTGATGGGCGGGAGGCCGATCTCGCCAGCGTATGTTTGCCAGCCAAAATTTGGCGCGATCTTCTCAAGTCCCGAAAGGGCCATCGGGTGGTAAACCTTCTCCGGGTCGCGCATCTCCACGCGCGGCATGGAAATCTTTGCCAGAGCGGTTTCAATTCCAAGAACGGTTTGCGCCTTGGAGGCGGCCCTCTCCGCCGGGTCTCCCAAGAGCCCGAACACCTTCGCTACGTGTTTGACGTAGGCGTCGCGGATGGCTTTTGATTTCGCGTCATCCTTGAGATAGTAATCGCGGTCGGGCAAACCTAGCCCGCCCTGACGGAAAGCCGCGATGACCAACGTGGCGTCCTTGTCATCCTGGCCGGAATCCATTCTGAATAGGACATTGACGCCGTGGTGCTGCAGGCGGGCCGTCTCCCCGGACAGCTCCTTTAGGTTCTTTATGGCCGCGATGCGGGAGAGTTCCGGTTTTAACGGCCCGGCGCCAAGCTCCTCGGCCCTCTTCTCGTCCATGGCCGTCGTGTAGAAGTCGGCGAGCTTCCGCTCGATGCTTCCGGCCGGAGCCGAAGCGTCCTTCGCGAGCGATTCAAGGATGGCGCGCAACGCCTGCGTGTTCCGCACGGAGAGTTCGTCGAAAGTTCCCCACCTGGGATACGCCGGAGGGATCGGATTGCCCGCAACCCAGCCTCCAGTGGCGTAACCGTAGAAATCCTCGCAAGGCTTTATTTTTTGGTCCAGGTTCGCCGGGTTGACGCCATGGACCTCGGAAGTTTGCGGGGCGGCCTTCGCTGTTGCTTCCTGCGCTCTCCCCTGGACGCAGAGGGCCAGGATGGAACCTGCGACAATAAACGTTACGAATCTCATAGGGACTCCTTTCCGATGGACGCGAAACGACAGCGGGGGTGGAAGCTTTCCACCCCTCCGTGAAATTACTACGTTGGCGAATAGCAAGAAGTTCTCCACTTTGGATGCGCGCGCGGGTGATGAATATTGAGCGTTGAGGGGCGGATGCGGCGGCGAGAGTCGCGGCGTAGCGGTGTAACGGAGAAAAGGAAGCACCGTTAACTCCGCGCCCCCCGGGCGTCCCGATACTTCCCTCGCCCCTGGTCCCCACCCCCTCGACTCTTCTCACCGCGTCAGCTTGCGGTAGGTTATGCGGTGAGGCCTGTCAGCGGCGTCGCCAAGGCGCCTCTTTTTGTCCTCCTCGTAGTCCTGGTAATTTCCCTCGAACCAGACCACCTTGGAATCGCCTTCAAAGGCCAGGATGTGCGTGGCGATCCTGTCGAGGAACCAGCGGTCGTGGCTGGCCACCACGGCGCAGCCGGCGAACTTTTCTAGCGCCTCCTCCAGCGCGCGCAACGTGTTGACGTCGAGGTCGTTGGTCGGCTCGTCCAGAAGAATCAAGTTGGCTCCGGACTGCAGCATCTTCGCCATATGGACGCGGTTGCGTTCGCCGCCGGACAGGCTTCCCACTTTCTTCTGCTGGTCCTGGCCGGAGAAGTTGAACCGGCCGCAGTAGGCGCGGGCGTTCATCTGCATCTTGCCGAGAACGATATTGTCCGAGCCTTGAGAAATCTCCTCGTACACCGACTTGCCGGCGGCCAGCGTGTCCCTGGTCTGTTCGGCGTATGCCATCCTGACGGTCTCGCCAATGCGGAAGTTGCCCGAGTCCGGTTTTTCGGCGCCAGTGATCATTTTGCATAGGGTCGTTTTTCCAGCGCCGTTGGGGCCGATGACGCCGACTATGCCGCCCGGCGGCAGGGAAAAAGCGAGATCCTCGAAAAGAACTTTCTCCCCGAAAGCCTTTGACACCTTGTCCGCTTGAACGACCAGGTTTCCCAGCCTAGGTCCCGGCGGGATGTATATTTCAAGGTCCTTGGCCACCTTTTCCGAGTCGGCGTTGAGCATCTGCTCGTATGCCGTGATGCGCGCCTTGCCCTTTGCGTGGCGGGCCTTTGGCGCCATGCGGATCCATTCCAATTCTCTGGCGAGCGTCTTCTGGCGCTCGCTCTCCTGTTTCTGCTCCCGTCTCAGCCGCTCCTGCTTCTGTTCGAGCCAGCTCGAATAATTTCCCTTCCACGGGATGCCCTGGCCTCTGTCGAGTTCGAGGATCCAGCCGGCCACGTTGTCGAGAAAGTAGCGGTCGTGCGTCACGGCGATGACGGTGCCTTCATACTTCTGGAGGTGTTGTTCGAGCCACGCGACCGTCTCGGCGTCGAGGTGGTTCGTCGGCTCGTCGAGAAGAAGGATGTCCGGCTTCTGAAGCAAGAGCCGGCAGAGCGCGACGCGGCGGGCCTCGCCGCCGGAGAGAACCTTCGCCGGCGCGTCTCCTGGCGGGCACCTGAGCGCGTCCATCGCAAGTTCAAGGCGCGAGTCGAGGTCCCACGCTCCGAGCGCGTCCAGCTTTTCCTGGACCTTGCCCTGTTCTTCGATGAGCTTGTCGTAATCGGCGTCTGGCGCCGCGAAGCCTTCGTTGATCTCGTCGTAGCGCTTCAAAAGCGCCACGGTTTCGGCCACGCCCTCCTTGACGATTTCCAGCACGGTTTTTGACGGGTCGAGCTTCGGCTCCTGTTCTAGAAGCCCGACGCTGTAGCCGGGAGCGCGGTGGATTTCGCCGAGGAACTCCGTGTCCGCTCCGGCCATTATTTTCAGCAGCGACGACTTGCCCGATCCGTTGAGGCCGATAACCCCGATCTTTGCTCCGTAAAAGAAACCGAGGTAGATATCTTTGAGAACCTGTTTCTGGCCGTGGACCTTGCCGGCGCCCACCATCGAATAGATGACTTTGTTCGGTTCTTCCTGCTTCGCCACGAAAATCTCCTTATATCAATTTCATGCAGGTGGACTGGTGGTGGATGCAACGCCGTTCAAGTATTCGAGAAGTTGCGATGGACGGCCAAGAAGCGCTTTCGCCCCGGCTTCGCGAAGCTCTTGAGCCGGACGAAAGCCCCAGAGCGCGCCAAGGGGAGTCATGCCCGCCTTAAGCGCGGTTTGCATGTCGGTGGATGTGTCACCCAAGTAGAGCCACCGCCTTGGGGCGATGTTCATCTCGCGCGCCATGGCCAGTGCCGCTGATGGATCGGGTTTCTTTGGGACATCCGGTTTCGCTCCGCTCACGGAGGCGAAGACGCCATGCTTGAAGAATCGTTCAATGTTGAGGAGCGCGAAATCGTCGGGCTTGTTCGAAAGGACCGCCATCTTCACGTCCCTTGCCGCGAGATCACCGAGCAATTCGGGAATGCCAGCGTAAGGGCGGGTTTTCTTGTCCCACCTTCGGCCGTACTCCTCCCGCATGGCGGAAACCAGAGCCTTCCAAACTTCATCATCGTCCCGCCGCTCCGGCGGCAGGACGCGGCGGGCGAGCGTGTCCACTCCGTCACCGGCCATGAAACGGTAAGCGTCCTTGGGGTGCGGCGGGAACCCGATCCCTTGGAGCGCGCTGTTCATCGAGTCGCAGAGATCTTCAAGCGTGTCCAGGAGCGTGCCGTCAAGGTCGAAAAGAACCGCTTTGTAGGGTTGCCGGATACTTGCCTCAATCATGTCATGGTCCGCAGAGCAGATGGTGGATGGTGGATGAAAAAAAACAACGAAACCGTTCACCCCTCATCTATCATCCGCCTTATGCACCGCGAGGTTCAACGACCATGCCAGAAACGCGTAACGGTCGGCGGCCTCTTCTATCCGCTTCGCCGTTGGCTTG
>JBBIMN010000212.1:0-4314 GCA_037444385.1 Acidobacteriota bacterium
GGGGTGAGTTGGCTGGGAAATAGTTAGGGCGGACGGTGTTGCCGGCCTGCTTCTACGCTAGGCGGGCCGGGGCGCTGGCGCGGCGGCGGCACGAGGAAAGAACTATCCTGACCGAAAAGGCACAGCGCCTTGCCGCGACGAAGCTATCTTGGTAGTATTGCGGTGGCTGGTCCAGTTGGCGGGCTTTGCAGGCCGGGGCCGGAACCGGAGGTGGCCGGGTTGAACAAGGAAACAGCAGCGCGGTTATTGCGCGTGGCGCTTCTGTCGGACAGCACGGCGAAGGCGCGGAAAATTCTCTGCGATATCGCCCTTGAGGACGGGCAAGGCGAAAATCACCTTTTCCGCCTTGGGGAACTGCAGACCCTTTTTGTCTTCAAGCCCGACGGCGAGACGTGCCAGCCGCCGCAGGCGAACCAGATACTGGCGTCCCTTAGCCAGGGCCACGTTCCGCCAAGCCTTACGGGCACCGGAGAGGCGGCCGTAATGCCTATCTCGGCTGGCGAGGATGAAACGTGGGGATATTGGGTCGTGCCGGAAACGCGCAAGGCGCAGTCCCGGGCCTTGCTGGGCACGCTTAATGACATTGTCAGGCACATTCGCCACTTGGAACAGGTTGACAATCTGCGCCAGATTCACCAGGACCTCTCGATCGTGCTCAACCTCGGCCACAGCTTGAGCCGGGCGGAAAGCCCCGAAGAGATGGTCGAGGCCGTGGACCTGGTTCTGCGCCAAGTCTTTCGCGCTGAGGCTACAGGGCTGCTGTTCCTGTCCGCCAATGAAACAAGGCTGCTATCTTGCGCGAAAGCGAGCGGCGTGGTGTCGAGAAGCCTTGGCCTGGCGAGCTTCAGGCCGGAGGAGTTCTTCATCTGCACGCGGTGGGAAGCCTCGGAGCATACAGCTCTATCGGCCGGACGGCTTTTCGAGACGCCGCCCGCGCGCGGCATGGCGGAGCGCGTGGGCGACCCCTCTCGTCCCATCGCCCTCCTTATGGTTTCTGGAGGTGGCCAGCCATATGGCACGAGAGACGCGGCGATTCTGGCGCGCGTGGCCGACTTCGTCTACTTGAGCCTGTTGCGGTGGGAGCAGGTGGAAAGCCACCGCAAGAAGGCCCGCCAAGTGGCGGACCTCTTCACGCTGCTGGCGCGCCAGAAAGGCCGCCTGGACATGGTTTTGGAGACGGCGCCCGCCGGCATTCTCCTGCTGGAAAAAAACGGCCAAATCGAGCTTTGCAACGAGGAGGCGGTGCGAGCACTGGGGCTGACGCAGGTGGAGCGCTCCGAGAAGAAGCTGTTTTCCACGCGCGACGCCGGAAAAACGCTTCTGGGACTTTTGGAGAAGACCGCCGCAGAGGGCCATCCCGTAAGCGCTCCGCTTGAAATGCAGGGAAGGTGGCACCAGGTTGAGGTAAGGCCGCTTCGCGAGGACAGCCGCTACCTGGTTGTTACCCAGGACATACACTCCTGGTACATGATGGCCAAGGCGCAGGAAAACCTCATCTCGGTGATTTCGCATGAAATCAAGAACCCGCTCACAGCCGTAATCAACGCGGCGGACCTGCTGCAGACCGCGAGGGCCGGCGCCCTGACGGAAAGCCAGTCGCGGATGGTGAGCCTCATTTTGGAAAACGGGCGCTCGATTCGCGCGCTCCTCGACGACGTGGCGCGGCTTTCCCGCATTCAGCTTTCCAGCCGCGCGGCCCTGGCACGAGTGAAGATGGCTCCGCTGGCGCAAAGGGCCGTCGAGGAGCGGCAAAGCCTGATCTCCGCCAAGGACCTGAACGTCAGGGTGGGGGTGGAAGAGTGCGAAGTGCTCGGCCAGGTCTCGATGATCGAGAGCATGCTTAGCAACATCGTAGGAAACGCCGTGAAGTACGCCGCCGTGAAGGGCCACGTCGGCATCGAGCTTCGCCGGAAAGGGGGAGGAACCGTTCTTAAGGTGCTGGATGACGGGCCTGGCATCCCATCACAGGAGCTTGAAAGCATAGGAACGCCGTTTTTCCGCGCCAGCAACGTTCGTGATAAGATTGAAGGGACGGGGTTGGGGCTCGTGATCGTGAAGAACATCGCCGAGCACCTGGGCGCCAGGTTCCGCGTCCGTTCGCCCCTGGCGCCAGAGGAGCGGGCCTTTTTGAAAAACGATCCAACAGGCGGTGCGGGCACTGTGTTCGAGGTGGTTTTTCCTCCCCCAGAATCAGGAGGCGGCAATGAGGAAAAAGATACTGGTCGTTGATGACAACAAGTCGGTTGTGGAGGTGCTCAAGCTGAACTTCGACCTCTTGGGCTACGATGTCAAGGTGGCCTACGATGGCGACGAGGCTGAAAAGGCGGTACTCGCCGAAAGGCCGGAAATTGTCATTCTCGACGTGATGATGCCGAAAAAGAACGGCTACGCCGTCTGCCGCGACCTTAAAAAGAACGCGGAGACGGCGAAGATTCCGGTGATCCTCCTGACCGCCAAAAATCTCAAGGAGGACGTTTATTGGGGTTACGACAGCGGCGCCGACGCCTACGTCACGAAGCCTTACGAGCCGCGCCAGCTCGAATCTCTCGTGGAACAGCTCCTCAAAGAGGTGGAAGAGGGGCGCAAAACCGTGGCCTGGACGGGCCTTCCCGACGCCTCTCGCGTCACGGAGGAATACAATGCGAGGCTTGACGCTGGCGCTCAGGTGCTTCAGGTCGAGGTCTCGCTCCCGTCAGGCGGCGTGGAGGTCTTCGCTCAGAAGTACGGCCAGGCCAAGCTGAAGGACATGATTCACTCGATAGCATGGAAGGTTTACGAGGCGGTCAAGGAAAACACCGGCGCCGGCGTGGTGGGCCAGAGGCCCGACGACACCTTCATTCTGCTGATTCATCCGTCGGAGGAGATTCAAACCAAGACTCCGATGATGGCCGCGCTGGAGCCTTTGATAGACGGCTATTACAACGACAAGGACCGGCGGGATGGCGGAATCATCTACAGCGACCCGCTCACCAAAAAGGCCGAGAAGGTCCCCCTGCTTCGGCCGGAGTGGAAGAGAACGGAGTAACGCGGCATGGAGACGCCCACGGGCACAAACAAGGGGGTGGCGGGAAATGCTCCGGCATCGCTTGATTTTGTCCGCCAGGCCGTCGCCTCCGACCTTCAGTCGGGCAACTGTTCCGGCGTCGTCACCCGCTTTCCGCCGGAACCCAACGGCTACCTTCACATCGGCCACGCGAAATCCATCTGCCTTAATTTTGGGATAGCCAAGGAGTTCGGCGGCCGTTGCCACCTTCGCTTTGACGACACCAACCCCTCAAAAGAGGAGCAGGAGTACGTTGACTCCATCCAGGAGGACGTCCGCTGGCTCGGCTGGGATTGGGGACCTCACCTCTACTACGCGTCGAACTACTTTCAACAGCTTTACGATTGGGCGGTCTACCTGATTCGCGCGGGCAAGGCGTACGTGTGCGACCTTGGCGCCGGCGAAGTGCGCGCATATCGCGGGACGCTGACGGAGCCAGGCAGTGAGAGCCCTCACCGGAGCCGCTCGGCCGATGAAAACCTGGCCCTCTTCGAGAGAATGAAAGCCGGGGAGTTTCCCGACGGATCGCGCACTCTCCGGGCGAAGATTGATATGGCGCATCCCAACCTCAACATGCGCGACCCTGTCATCTACAGAATCCTCCACGCCGCTCACCACCGAACCGGCGACAACTGGTGCATCTACCCGATGTACGACTTCGCCCACGGCCAGAGCGATGCGATAGAGGGCATTACCCACTCCATCTGCACCCTCGAATTCGAGGACCACAGGCCGCTCTACGACTGGTTCACCGAGAACCTTCCCGTACCCCACAAACCCCGCCAGTACGAGTTCGCGCGGCTGAATATCACCTACACGGCGCTTTCAAAGCGAAAGCTCCTGGAACTTGTCCAGAAAGGATACGTCTCCGGCTGGGACGACCCGCGAATGCCGACGCTTGCCGGCCTTCGTCGGCGCGGCTATACGCCGGAGGCGATCCGCGCCTTCTGCGACAAGATCGGCGTGGCGAAGAGCAACAGTCTCGTTGACATCGCGCTTCTGGAAGAGTGCCTGAGAGACGACCTCAACAAACACGCGCTCCGCCGGATGGCCGTCCTTCAGCCGCTAAAGGTCGTCCTGGAGAACTACCCCGAGGGCCGCGGTGAAACGTTCAACCTTCCCAACAACCCTGAAAACCCGGCCGCCGGGACCAGAGCGGTCTCCTTCACCAAGGCCCTCTACATCGAGCGCGAGGATTTCAAGGAGGAGCCGCCGAAGAAGTTCTTCAGGCTCTCGCCAGGACGCGAGGTGCGGCTGCGCGGCGCCTACCT
>JBBIMN010000213.1:0-4277 GCA_037444385.1 Acidobacteriota bacterium
CCGGTGGAGCCTCACCCCGCCCTTGGGGGCTTTCTCGCCCGAACACCTCCGGGCCAGGAGGCCGCCACTTGCGTGCCGGCACTTTGTTGGGATATATTTCTGGCCTCGCGAGGGATTTCCCTTGCAGCCAAATAGCGGCCGAGCATAACGACTGGACCGGACCTGTTCCGAAAGGGGGAACTCATGTTGCACCTTGACACGGGAAACACTGGATTCATGATCCTTTGCGCCAGCCTGGTCATGCTCATGACGCCGGGCCTGGCCTTCTTTTACGGGGGCTTGGTCGGGCGCAAGAACGTGCTGGCCATCATGATCCAGAGCTTTGTATCAATGGGCTGGACGACGGTGCTCTGGTTCATCTTCGGCTACTCGGTCTGCTTCTCAGGCGACATGAAGAGCGGCACCGATTTTTTTGGCATCATCGGAAATTTTGACCTGTGCTTCTTGAAGGGCGTCACGCTTACGACGCCATGCCCGGTGAATCCCACGATCCCGCTGGCGGTCTTCTTCGCCTACCAGATGATGTTCGCCATCATCACCCCTGCTCTAATCACGGGCGCATTCACGAACCGAGTCACTTTCAAGGCTTACTTCCTGTTCCTGACGGCGTGGCTGATCTTCGTCTACTTCCCATTCGTCCACATGGTGTGGGGCGGCGGCTTGTTGGCGCACTGGGGGGTCTTGGACTTCGCGGGCGGCATCGTGGTCCACAACATTGCCGGCATCGCGGCCCTGGCCTCGGTGCTTTACGTGGGCAAGCGCCGCATTCAGGATCGCGGCCCTCACAGCATTCCGCTCGTGGCGCTTGGTACGGGCCTGCTCTGGTTCGGCTGGTACGGCTTTAACGCCGGAAGCGAAGTGGCCGTTGACGCGGTGACCGCCACCGCTTTCATCAACACCGACATCGCGGCTTCCTTCGCCGCGATCACGTGGCTATTTGTCGAATGGTTCACGTCGCGAAAGCCCAAGTTCCTGGGCCTTCTCACGGGCGCCGTCGCGGGCCTGGCCACCGTGACCCCAGCGGCTGGTTACGTTTCACCCTCGACCGCCGCCCTCATTGGCATCGTTTCGGGCATCGTGTGCTACTACGCCGTGGCCCTCAAGAACAAACTCGAATGGGATGACGCCCTCGACGTGTGGGGCGTGCACGGCGTTGGCGGCTTTCTGGGCATAGTAATGCTCGGCATGTTCGCTAATAAGGCATTCAATCCCAATGGCGCCGATGGGCTCTTTTACGGCGGATCTGGGTTCTTCTTCAAACAATGCGTGGCGGTCATCGGCTCTTCGGTCTATGCGTTCCTTTTCACCTACGCCATGCTCTGGATCATTGACAGGATCACTCCCGTGAAGGTCGCCGAGGGGACCGAGGAGGTCGGACTCGACGAAGGGCTGCACGGCGAGCAGGCATACATTTAGTTCGCCGGCCAGTGAACGCGATAACGGCCGCCGCGCGCTCATTCGCGCTCGTACTGATGACGGTTGCATGGGCGTGCTTTTGCACGCCCATGCTCGCGAAGGCGCAGCAGGCCGCGCCCTCCCCGGAGGCTTGGTACAAGGCTGTCACCGTGAACGCTTTCGCCGAGGCGTCCTATTCTTACAATTTCAACCGGCCCGGTTCGGACCTCGACGCGCTGAGGGTCTTCGACTACAACAACGGCAAGCCCGCACTCGACGTGGCCGAGATAGTCGTCCAACGGCCCGTTTCCAAATCCGGCGAGTTCGGCTTCCGTTTCGACGCCACCGCCGGCGAATCCGTGCCAAGAGTCACTGCATCCTACGGACTTTTTCGCGACCGTAGCACCGGCGAGGCGCACAACTACGATCTCCACCAGATTTTCGTCAGTTGGATCGCGCCCCTGGGCAAGGGGCTCCGGCTCGACGCGGGGAAGTTCGTGACCCCCTTTGGCTACGAGGTTATCGAAGGGTACGATGGATACAACGACAACCAAACGCGCTCTCTCCTCTTCGGCTACGCGATTCCATTCACCCATACGGGCCTGCGAGCGAGCTATGCCTTCTCGGAGAAGTTCTCGGCGACGGCGATGGCCGTGCAGGGCTGGGACGACTGGCACGACAACAACGGCGCAAAGTCCGCCGGGATGCAGCTTGCCTTCACGCCAACGAAGGGCTTCTCGGTTTACGTTACCGCGATGGGAGGACCTGAACGGACGGATGACAACCGCGACAACCGCTACAACTACGAGGCCGTGAGCGTCTTCAAGCCAACGGACCGTCTCACGCTCGGTCTCGACGTCGTGACCGGCAATGAAGAGGGCTTCCCGATTCGCGGAATGAGCGCGCGGTGGAGCGGCGTCGCGGGTTACCTCAGGTACAACTTCACCGAAAGATTCGCTATGGCGTTTCGCGCCGAACTCTTCGATGACGCGGAGGGCGCGCGCACGGGCACGCCCCAGACGCTCAAGGAAGTCACGCTTACGCCAGAGTTCAAGCTCGGCAAACACTTCGTCGTTCGTGGCGACTTACGGCACGACTGGTCTAGCGCGGACGTTTTCCAGAATCGCGCCGCGCCGGTTTCAGGGCAAACGACGGCCATCGTTGCAGTGCTTTTCATCTACTGACAGGCGTTCTTGCCGGGCGCTAGGCGCCCGCGTGCTGGTGCCACTCCAGCGCAACAAAAGGGCGCTAATCAACGCGAGGCTCTCTCGTCGTCAGGAATCTTGGCCCGCGAATGGCGGCGGCCCGCCTTGCGGCGGGCCGCCGGGGGCAGGGACAGCGCGGCCTTTTTGAAGGCCGCCGGAGATTTTCAAGTGACGCGGGCGCGGTGGCACGGCCGCGCTCCGGAACCAGCTTTAGTTCTTGCGCTCCTTGCGCAAGAAGGTGGGCGTCTGCTCCTTCTCGTAGTCGCGCTCCGTGGCGGCGCCCTGCAGCGGGCCGCTGGGCGTCGCGTTGCCGAAAATCGTGCCGCGAATGAAACCGGTCGGCGGCGCCGCGGGCGGGGCTATCGGCGAATCCACGCCGGGGACGCTCGAAAAAATATTCGCCGCGCCAACGGCGGCCTGCACCTGAGCCTGCGGCTGGGCAAGCGAGCCGAAGGCCGGGCGTTTGAGCGTCTTGATTTCCGCCGTCTCGAACGACGCGGCAACAACGGTTATGCGGACTTCGTCGCCCAGCGCGTCATCCAGGCTCGTGCCCCAAAGGACGGTGGCGTCCGGGTGGGCTTTTTCCCTGACGAAATCACACGCGAGCTTTACCTCCTGGAGCCTCATTTTCTTGCCGCCTGCGAAATTGATCAGGATGGACCTGGCGCCCTGAATCGAGGCGTCCTCCAGAAGCGGGTTGTTGGCGGCCTTCTCGGCGGCATCCAGCGCCCGCTTGTCGCCGACGCCGAAGCCCATACCCATGACCGCGCGGCCGCCGGCGGACAGGACCGTCCGCACGTCCTCGAAGTCGAGGTTGATCAGGCCCGGGCGCGTCACCAGATCGGTTATGCCCTGGACCCCCTGCCGCAGGACGTCATCGGCGGCCTGGAAGGCCTCTTCCATGGTCACGTCCTCGGGCAATCTGGTGAGCAGGTTGTCGTTGGGAATGACGATGAGCGTGGCCGCCGCCTCCATGAGGCCGTCCAATCCCCTCTTGGCGTTGAGTTCGCGCTGCCTACCCTCCATGCCGAACGGGCGCGTTACGACCGCCACCGTGAGGGCGTTGGCTTCGCACGCCAGCCTTGCCACCACGGGCGCGGCGCCGGTGCCGGTGCCTCCGCCCATGCCCGCGGCAATGAAGACGAGGTCGGCCCCCTGGAGGTGCTCGGCGAGAACGGCCATGTCCTCAACCGCCGCCTGTTCTCCCTTCTCCGGGTGGCCGCCCGTGCCCAGGCCCCGAGTCAGCTTCTGTCCGATCTGAACCTTGGTGGTGGCGCGGGACTTTGCGAGGTCCTGGTAGTCGGTGTTGGCCGCGATGAACTCGACGTCCTTGAGCCCGGCGGCTATCATGCGGTTGACCGCGTTTCCGCCGGCGCCTCCCACGCCCACGACTTTGATTCGCACGTTTCTAGCGCCCATGGCCTCCTCCGGTTCCTCCATCGTGAAAACGAGACCGCTGTCCTCAACCATTCGCTGCCCCCTTTCTCGCCCGGGGTGCCGCCCGGGCAGTGATGTGATTTCTAAACCGCGTCCCTGAAACCGTTCAACAAGCGGCGGAAGAGACCGCCCTTCCGGCGCCCTCCGCCACCGCGCGATTCCCGCTGCGCTCCGTAAAGAACCAATCCAACGGCCGTCGCGAAGAGAGGCGCCGAAACCATATTGGAAAGGCCCTTCGCT
>JBBIMN010000214.1:0-881 GCA_037444385.1 Acidobacteriota bacterium
CGCCATCGAGGAGTTCAAGGCCTTCGGGGCCAAAGAGGGCTTGGAGGCTTTCGAGATCACCGGGCTTTGCCAGGACAGCGACGGGACGCTCTGGGTTGGCGGGAGGGAGGGGCTCTTCCACGGCGCCGGTGCCCGCTTCGTCCGCGTGCCCCCGTCCGAGGGCGCTCCACCGGGGCGCGTGCGCGCCCTTTACCAGACGCGAAACGGGGACCTCTGGGTTGGAACTCACGGTGGCGGGCTGGGACGCCTGAAGGACGGTCGTTTCCGGATATTCACCACCGCGGACGGCCTGCCAAGCAACTTCGTGCGCGGCATCACCGAGGACCGCCGCGGCACCCTCTGGGTAGGCACGAGCGGAGCCGGGCTCGCAATCTTTGACGGAAAGCGGTTCGTTCGGCCGCCGGGTTCGCAAGGACTTGAAGACGCGTACATCATGTGCATCCACGAAGACCCGGAGGGCGGCCTGTGGTTCGGCACGAGCGATGCCGGGCTCATCATGTACAAAGGCGGACGTTTCGTCCGGTTCGTGCGGGGCGACGGCCTGCCGAGCGACAGCGTCTTTCAGATCCTGGAGGACGACGAGGGCTATCTCTGGACGACGAACAATCGAGGGATCGTCAGGCTGCTGCGCAAGTCTTTGGAGGCCCGCGCCGCGGACAAGCTAAGCCCCATCGAGGCGGCCGTTTACTCGACGGCGGATGGGCTTGCAAGCGCCGAATGCAACGGCGGGAGCCAGCCGGCCGGGTGCCGGACGCGGGACGGGCGCCTTTGGTTCCCCACCATCAAGGGCGTGGTGGTCGTGGATCCGAAGCACCTGCGCCGAAACATGGTGCCGCCGCCGGTGAAGAAAGCGCCCGCCAGGAAAAAGCCGCGCGATTCCG
>JBBIMN010000214.1:891-4257 GCA_037444385.1 Acidobacteriota bacterium
GTGAAGATCGAGGAATTCCTCGCCGACGGCGCGAAGGTTCAGCCCGCCACGGAGGCGGCCATTCCTCCGGGAACTCGCAACCTCGAGGTGCGCTACACCGCCCTCAGTTTCCTCGCGCCGGAAAGGGTGCTTTTCCGCTACCAGTTGGAGGGCTACGACGACCGGTGGATCGAGGCCGGGACCCGGCGCATCGCCTACTACACGGCGCTGCCCCCGGCCCGCTACCGGTTCCGCGTCGTGGCCTGCAACAACGACGGCGTCTGGAACACAACTGGAGCCACATTTGAGTTCAGGATACGGCCCCGTTTTTATCAGACTTGGCCATTCCGCGCGGTCGTGTTACTGGCGCTCACACTGGCTGGCTACATCCTCTTCCGGGTGCGCGTGATGGTACGCGTAAGGGCGCTTAGCGCGAGGCAGGCCGAACTGGAAGAGGTCGTGGAACTGCGGACGGCCGAAATCAAGCGGGCCAATCTCGAACTGGAGTGGCTGGCCGCGATGGACAGCCTGACGGGCATGGCCAATCACCGCACCTTCCACGAGGAACTCAACAAGGAGTGGCGGCGTTGCCTGCGGTTACAGTGCCCCCTCTCCCTCGTGTTCATTGACATAGACCATTTCAAGCCCTACAACGACGCCTATGGGCACCTCGATGGCGACGGTTGCCTGAGGCGCGTGGCCGAGGCCATCGCATCGCAGGTGCGCCGCCCCGGCGACATCGCCGCGCGGTACGGAGGGGAAGAGTTCGCGGTCATCCTCGCGGATACGCCTAAAGAGGGCGCCAGTTACGTGGCCGAGGCGCAACGGGCCGCTGTGGAGAGTCTTGCCATCCCGCATGGGACCTCGCCCGTGTCTTCCGTTGTCACGGTCAGCCTGGGGGTTGCCACTACCATGCCTTGGAATGGGGGCGCGGCGGAAGGACTTCTCGGGCGCGCCGATGCCGCCCTCTACCGCGCCAAGGCCGCGGGCCGGAACCGGGTGGTCGTCGCAGAGGATGAACCGGAGAGGCTTTAACAAGCTGCTGCAAAATTCCCGTGGCCCCGTGCGGCCTGTTGGAGCCTGTCTCCAAAACGGGGTGAGCCGCGTCGCAATCCGTGCATGTGCTTCAGGGCATCGCCAGAGTGGTGCTGATCAGTTTGAAGTCGCCCTTGCGCGTGTCGGCGATCACGGTCCACCCGTCGTTTAGGGTGAGAGTCCAGCCATCGCCCTTGAGCGGCCGGGCCGCGATGTCCTGGGGGGCGGGGACTCGTACACCGTTGATGAAGCTTTCGCTGACGAGGAGAAGGGCGCCATGCTCGGCTTCGAGAATGCCCCAGGCCGCGGAGACCCGCAGGTATGGATAAACAGTCCCCAGCCCCTCCAGCGGGACCTGGTTCGTGGGATCGAAGGAGTAAGTGAAGTACCTGGCCATGGGCAGAGAGAGAACGGGCCCTTCAACGAAGCGAGCCTTAAGCTCCTTCCGCGCTTGATCCTTCTCCTTCGCGCGCTGGTCCTCGGCTTCCATCAGTTCCTTGCCCCCGTAAGCCTTTGCGCGGGCCTCGGCCGCCGCCTTGAGGCTGGCGGGCAGCGTTACGCCGGCGGCCTGGGCCAGCAGCGCAGATAGATCATCCTGCGCCTTCAGCGTCCGCTGCCACTTCGGCTTGGTTTCGTCGAGAAGGAGCCCGTAGGCAGGGCCCGTCGCGTAAGCAAAGCTGCGCACGAAAGTTGTATAGGAGGGGGCGGCCTGGAGTTCTGCGGCGGCGTAAGCCTCCGCCTGCGCGCGGTCGCGGGTGCCCAGGGCGACGCCGGTGTACTCCGGGATGCCCTCGTGCATTTCGAGGGCCTGTTCGTGTGCGGCGGCGTCCTTGAAGAGAGAGCGCCGGTAGCCTCGGAAGAGCAGGGCGTCCTCCACGGCCTGGTGGCGCTCTTTCCTGGGCCCGGCAAGCGCGGCCCTCAGAGCCCGCCATTCGAGCTGCATCCAGACGCGCCCGTCGCGGCTGTCGAGGTGGTCGCAGGAGGAGTCAACCCCGCCGAGGCCGATCTGGTCCTGGATGCGTTGGAAGGACTCGTGAGTCATCAGCACGTCCCGCTGCAACTGGTTCTCCGGCAACGGCCAGCGCACCATGGTCCAGTCCACGCCCGCCCACTTCCTGGAGGTGTTGGCTATGTTCTCCTCCGCCGGCAGCGTGCCGGTGAAGACCTTTCCGTACTCCTTGAGAAGGTTCTGGTAATCGGGACGGTTTGCCACGACCTGCCGCGTCGTCTCGTCCACGAAAAGCATCGAGCCGTAAAGACGCGTGCCCCACATGTTCCCGCCGTCGGCGTCGGAGACCGCCTTCGCCTCGTTGAAAAACTTTTCGGCCAGGGCCGGGTCTATGCCTCCTGTGCTTGAAGGCGGCTCCGCGGCCCGCGCGGCCAGACAGCCGGCCAGCGGCGCCAGAATAATCGTTCCAAGGATGAAGCGCCGGCAACCGCGCAGTTCACGTTTCATCCAACCGCCCTTTGCCGCTCGATCCTGCATGGTGAACCTCCATCAGGCCGCCGCCCGTTCGCCAGGATTATACGCCGATTGGTTATGGATGACAGGTGATGGATGAGAGATGGGAGATGAACACGAAATCCTCATGTCCCTCTTCTGGCCCATGCCGCCGCCCCGGACCGAGCGCGTTCGTAAAATGGTAACAGTGGGGCGAGCGCCAACGCGAGCGCGGCGACGAAGAGGGCGCTGGTTGAGAGGCCTAGAAACGGAAGCATGACGGCGCCTCCGCCGATGGCGCCGGCTACTCCGCCCAAAAGGTCAGCGGCGTATATGGCGCCGCCCGCGCCTTCTTGCATGAAAGCGGCGATTCCGAAGAGGCTTCCCGGCGCAAAGCCGGCGCAAAGCAGAAAAGCCCCTGTCGAAGCAATGTTCCAGTCCACTCCAGAGCTCATCGCCAAAGCGCAAAGCAAGGCCGTGGTTCCAAGACAGCAAACGGCGGCCCACGGAAACCAACGCCTTTGAGCGGCGAAACGGTCCGCCACCGCGGCTCCGATGGAAAGCCCGGCCATGAAGAGAGTCAGCAAGAGGCCGATGTCCTGAAAGAGCGCTCCCTTGCACGATTGGTAGGCCAGTAGGAGGCATGCCTCAAGGACCATGCCGGAAAAACCCGCGATGCCGCCAAGCAGGAGCGCGCTCAAGCGGGCCTTGGCGCGCGCCGCGAAAGAGACGAGGGCGGCCAGCAAAGCGATGGACCAGAGCCACGGCGCGAAAAACGCCGGGCGGGGAAGCGCCACCATGCCAAGGCTTGGGAATAGCCTCGACAGGTGAAGAAGTAACGTCAGCGGGTAGGAGACGGGACGCGCGTCGCTGTTCGGCGCCGTCCTTGCGGAGGCGAGAAGGGCCTCCAT
>JBBIMN010000215.1:0-4227 GCA_037444385.1 Acidobacteriota bacterium
GCCCCTGGGCACTGATGAAATCAGTGAGCATCTCCTCCCCAACTCCTTCAGCCAGGCGCAGGCCGAAAATGACCGCGTTCTCCCTGCGCTCCTCCTCGGCCACTTTGCTCGCCGTCTCGTATGGCGGTTCGCCCCGCTCAAGCGCCGCCCGCCACTCATGGAGCGAGCAAAGGTTCCGCGTGCGCGCTCCTCTGAAACAACCATGGGCGCTGGGGCCTATGCCGATGTAGTCACCGCCGCGCCAGTAGCGCAGGTTGTGACGGCATTTGCCTTTGGGCTTCGCGAAGTTCGACACTTCGTAGTGGGCAAAGCCCGCCGCCTCAAGCCGTTCGCAGAGGTGGTCGTAGAGTTCGGCCACGTTCTCCTCGCCGGGCAAGGCGGTCTCGCCCGACAGCACGTTCGCGTAGAGCGCCGTCCCCGCGTGAAGGTCCAGCATGTAGGCCGAGACGTGATCCAGCGGCATCGCTTCAGCTTCATCAAGCGTTCGGCTCAACGAGGCGGCGGTCTGTCTGGGAATGCCGAGCATCAAGTCGAGCGAAAGGCGGCTGAATCCCGCATCGGCCGCCAGGCACACGGCACGCCTCGCGTCGTCCGGCTTCGCACGGCGGCCGAGCGCTCGAAGCTCCGCCTCATGAAAGCTTTGCGCGCCGATCGAAAGCCGGGTTACGCCTGCATCGCGCCAGACAGCCAGAGATTCAGCCGTGACCGTCTCTGGGTTCGCTTCGAGCGTCACCTCGGCATCCGGCGTCCAGCGAAAGATTCCACGAAGGCCGTCGCAAAGGCGCGACATCTCCGAAAGGGCGAGCAGCGACGGAGTGCCACCACCGAAATAGACCGAATCTAGCGCCACGGGCCGAGGTTCGCGGTAGAGTTCCCCTTCCTTTAATATATATGTGACGAACCATTCGGGAACGGCGCCGTCTTGGGCGACGCGGTAGAAATCGCAGTAGGAACAGAACGAAGCGCAGAAGGGAACGTGAATGTAAAGACCCGCTGTTTCATTCGGCTGCCCCTTCTCTTTGCGTGCGCTTCCATTCTCACCGGCCATAGACTACTCCAGGAAAAGAACCCAAAGGTCGCGAAGGTTGTTCCCAGTGGGGGCGCGCGGAAGCAGGCATGAATGCTCGCCGAGGAGATCTCCCGTAGCGCAAACGGCCAAAGCCTTCTCAAGGCGGCCAGCGGGAGGCGCCGTTTCGCCCGTCACCACCGCGCCTCCGCCCGCCGAGCCGTCCACGCCGTCGGTCGCCATGGCGATGAAGGTCCAGCCCGGGACTCCTTGAAGAGCAAGCGACATCTCGCACGCCAAATGGCTGCATCGTCCCCCTCGCCCTTTGGCCATGACGCGCACGGGAGCTTCACCCGCGCCGATGATGGCGGCAGGCCGGTTCGCCGTCTTCAAGGCTTCCGCTCTGAAACGGCGCGCAAGCGCTCGCGGAGAAATTCCTTCCGGCGCCAGGATCGAGCGGGCTTCCATCCCCTCCTCTTTAATAAAGGAAACGGCGTCTTCGGCCATGCGGCCGCTGTCCGCGAGGCTGACAGCCCTGTCCAAGGCCGAGCCGGCCACTCGAAAAAATGGAGGAAGAGGTTTGAGCAAACGAAGAGAGAACCTTTCTACAATCCTCTCGGCGCGGGGAACTCTGCCTGGCCAGAAAGTAGGCGCGCTGCCGGCGAGCCTCCATTGTGGCGGAGCGACGTCGCACCATACGCCGGTGAAGACCGGCCCCGCGCCAGCGCGCAGCCTTAGGCCGCCGCCTCGCGCGCGCGACAGGCGGAGCCGCACCGCGTTGATATCCCTTATCGGCGCGCCACTTTCAAGAAGCGCCTTTTCGACCGTGGCCACGTCCTTGAGCGTCCAACCGGGAGGCGGCTCGCAAAGCAGCGACGAGGCGCCGCCGGAGACAAGCGCCAACAGAGGAGTCTCGTCATCCATCAACCAGCGGCACAGGCTCTTCGTCCCATTCGCGCTTGCCCTTCCAGGAACGGGATGCTCCCCCTGGCAGCGGAGAAAACTCCGGGGCACGGCCCCTGGCGCGCCATCCGTCGTTTCAAACAGGAAGCCGTTCACTCCCTTCCAGCGCGCCGCGGCGCCTCTAGCCAATGCCCTTCCCGCCTTGCCCAGACAGAGGACCCGCGCCGGCCTCGCGCCTTCAAGCAGATCATCGAGCGCTCCAGATACGATGCGTCTTTCCGGCGACTGGGATGCCAGAAACGCCCGCAGGCGCTTGATTTTATCAGCAATACCAGAACGTTGCGCACACATACCAACAAACCTCCTCAACTCCAGAATGGCCGCGCCACAAAGCTTTCAAGCGGACGGCCTCTCGAAACACTTGACAAGCGGCCATCCTGGGACTATATTATACCCGGAGCCTTTATAGGAGGACGCAGATGAACAAGATGGAACTGATCGATGCAGTGGCAAAGGGCGCGGGTATCTCCAAGGTGGAGGCCAGCAAGGCTGTGGACACGTTCACCAGCGCGATTCAGAAGTCCCTCAAGAAGGGCGACAAGGTGACGTTGGTCGGCTTCGGGACGTTCGGCGTCGTGAAGAAAGCCGCCAGGATGGGCCGCAACCCAAAGACGGGCAAGCCCATCAAGATCGCGGCCAAGCGCGTCGCCAAGTTCAAGGCCGGCAAGCAGCTCGCTGACTCCGTCAGGTAAGTTGTTCGCGCACCGGATGCTGGGGGCCTTCGGGCCCCCATTTTTTTGCCCCTTTTATCAACGCCTCAATCCTGATAATCTATGGTCTCGAGCCGTAAAAGCGGCCGCGATGGGGGAGGCAATTGGACCTGCTTCAACAGATCAGGCGCAAGGCCGCCTCTTCACGGCGGCGAATCGTCCTGCCCGAAAGCGAGGACAAAAGGACGCTTCAGGCGGTCCCTCTGATTTTAGCGGAGGGCACCGCTGAGCCCGTTCTTGTTGGCAAACCCGCTGACATCGAAAAACGCGCAAAAGCGCTCGGCGTATCGCTCGCGGGCGTTGAAATTGTTGACCTTTCGGATGAGCGGCTGATCCGCGAGCTTTCCCGCGTCTACCTGGAACGTAACCGCAGCCGGGGCGTAAGCGAGGGTGAAGCGCGCGAGCTGGTCCAGCAACCGCTCTACGGCGGGTGCGCTCTTGTCGCAGCCGAAAAAGTCGGCGGAATCGTTTCCGGCGCCACGCACACGACCGCCGATTCGGTCAGGGCCTATCTCCGAAGCTTCGGCCCGTCTTCGCGAATCCGCACCGTTTCCTCATTTTTCCTGATGGTGACGCCCAAGCCGGAGTTCGGGCAGGGCGGCGTCTTCGTCTACTCGGACTGCGGAGTAGTGCCCTACCCCACATCAGAGCAGCTTGCCGAGATTGCCCTCTGCGCGGCCGAGTCGTTCAAGCTGCTGGTGGGCGCCGAACCGAAAGTCGCCTTTCTCTCCTTCTCCACCAAGGGTTCCGCCAACGACCCAAACGTGGACAAGGTCGTGCGGGCCTTCAATCTTTTTCGCGGCCTCGCTCCCGAAATCGCCTCGGACGGAGAGCTTCAGGGGGACGCCGCTCTTGTTCCCCGAGTCGGCGCGAGCAAGGCCCCTGGCAGCAGAGTCGCGGGGCAAGCGAACGTGCTCATCTTTCCCAACCTGGACGCGGGCAACATCGCCTACAAATTGACCGAACGCCTCGCCGGCGGTGCCGCCCTCGGTCCAATCCTCCAGGGCCTCGCTAAGGCCGCAAATGACCTGAGCAGGGGATGCACGGCTAGGGACATCGCCGACGTTACGGCGATTACGGCGGTGCAGGCGCAGGCCATTTCGCCATGAGCGGCGTATCGGTCATCATCCCGGTGCATAACGGCTCCGGCACCATCTCCGGCCTTGTCGAAAAATTTCGCGGCTTTCCAGTCCGTGTTCTTGTCGTTGACGACGGCTCGGACGACGGCACCGCAAAGCAGGCGCAAGCGGCGGGAGCCGACGTGTTGAGCCTGTTGCCGAGGCGCGGCAAAGGACGGGCATTGCGCGAGGGCCTCGCCTGGGCGCTTTCGCGGGCCGAGCCGCCATCTTGGATCGTGCTGAGCGACGGCGATGGACAACACCGCCCGGAGGAGCTTCCCCGCTTCTTGGAGCGAATGAGCAACGGCTGTTCTCTTCTTTTGGGAAGCCGCATGGGTGACGCGGACAAGATCCCTCCGGCGCGGCGGGCCACGAACGTCATTGGAACGCGCATCCTCCAGCTTTTTACTGGCGAGGAGGTGCCAGACAC
>JBBIMN010000216.1:0-4197 GCA_037444385.1 Acidobacteriota bacterium
GCTATCAGGCACGGGCGCCTGGTCGTAGAGAACGCCCCAGCGCAGCTCGATCCGGTCGTTCAGCTTGTAAGCAAAGCCCAAGCGGGCGGCCCAGGTGTCGTTCCAATCGAAGACGAACTCCTCCGTGGCAGGCACAATCGGTGCTCCGCCTAGCGCGGCTGGCATGTAAGTGGGGTGATCGAACGTCGCGGTGCTGTGGCTCCAGGAGCTCCACTGAGTCCACTGAAGGTCGAACTCTACGGTTAGCGGATTGCCGTTCCACGCAACGCCAACGGTAGCTGACGCTGGAACCGTGGCAAGCGTCATCTTGGCGTTCTGGCCCGGGAAGTAGCCTGTCCAATCAGTAGCCAGGCCAGGAACCGCCGAAGTAGGACTAAAATCAAGGCGGCTCTTGTCCACGTAGAACCAGGTATGGCCCTTGTAGTCAAATGTCACCCTGCTGCGGTAGGTCAAGCCGAAAGACCAGGGATCGGCCTTGACTAGCCAGCCCATGTCGAACCCAAACGCTTTGGCGCGGATATCGGTGGTTATATAAGCTTCTGAAGATAAGTAGACGGGAATCATGGGAAACGGCGGCGAGGGGAGAGGATAGAAATTCCCCGCCACATAACCGTTGTAAACGGTCGAAAGAGCCGTTGTGTCCTCGTTTCTCGTGAGAAGAATAGAGGAGTCGTAGTAGTCGAGGCCAAAGCTCAATGCACTGTGTTCGCTTGTCTTGAAGGCGACGACAGGGTGATAATCTATCGTTGTTATCTGCGATGCCCGGCTCGCGAAGCGGCCGGGAAAGTGCGCATTCCAGTCGGTGGCCAGGTCGTACGGCGCACTGACGCTGAAGCCGAACGCGACCTTGTCAGTTACCCCCCAGGTAAAATAGACACCTGGGACAAACATATTCTGTTTGGTGTCCTTGAAACTGCCGGCCGTCGGGCTATCGTACTTCACGTCAGCATTGATGTAAGTCAAGTTGAACGAGAGGTTCATGCCTTTTAGAAACGCAATGCCCGCGGGGTTGTAAGAGAGGGCCGTAGGATCGTCGGAGCGGGCCACCCAGGCGCCGGCCTGTGCCGAAGCCTTGGAACCCTGCTCGTAGACCAGCACACCCGATGCAAACACCCCAAACGGTACCAATAGAAGTACTGCTCCTAACAAAACCAACAAAACCACACTTCTCTTCATGGGGGCCTCCTTCCCAAAACGCTATGATTATGGGTCATCAAAGAGACCTTGTCAAGAGCCGGTATGCCGCAAGTGGCATAGATAGCTCCTTTGGCTTGCTTCCAGCCTTCAGGCGTGGTAGCGTGTGCGTCGTTTGCCGCGTGGCGCCTTGCGGCTGGTGGAGTTTCTGGTGAGGGTTGCGCTTCTACAACTGGGATGCCCAAAAAATCTGGTTGACGGCGAATGGATTCTTGGGCAGCTTCGCGAAGCCGGCCATGAGCTTTCCAGCGACCTGAACGCCGACGCCGTGATTGTCAACACGTGCGGATTCATTGACGCGGCGAAAGAGGAATCTGTCAACGCAATTCTGCAGGTAGCCGAATTGAAACGGTCGGGCCGCGTCCGCCGCCTCATCGTGGCCGGCTGCCTTGTCCAACGGTACAAGGAAGAACTTCGCAAGGCCGTCCCCGAAATTGACGGCTTCATTCCTCTCAATGCCATGTCGCGCGCGGCCCAACTTCTCGAAGCTCCAAGCCAAACCGCCGCCCTGTCGCGTGACGTGGACCTCTATGATGGCCTCGCGCCGCGGGTCATCTCGACTCTGCCGCACCTGGCCTACGTGAAGATCGCCGAAGGATGCGGCAATCCTTGCACTTTCTGCCCAATCCCATCCTTTCGCGGAGCGCTGCGCTCTCGGCTGCTTCCCTCCATTCTTGCCGAACTTGCCGCGCTTGCGAGCAAGGGCGTGAAGGAGGCGGTCCTCATTGCCCAGGACACGACGGCATACGGGCGCGACGTTGGCATGAGAAACGGGCTTGCCGGCCTCTTGGAGCAAATTGAACAGAACCCTTCGCCGCCGTGGATAAGAATCTTATACGCTTACCCCAACCACCTGTCGCCCGCGCTAATTCAGGCCATGGCCGGGAGCGCCAAGGTTCTTCCCTACCTCGATCTTCCGCTTCAGCACGCCCATCCCGCCATTCTTCAAGCAATGGGACGCGGCGGGGAGGCCAAGGTTTTCCTGCGACAGATTGAGCGCACGCGAAAAGCCGTGCCAGGCCTTAGCATACGGACCACCTTCATCACCGGCTTTCCAGGCGAGAAACAGGAGCACTTCAAGGTCCTCGAAACCTTCGTAAAAGAAGCGCGCTTCGACCATCTCGGCGTATTCACCTACTCGCGCGATGAGGGCACGAAGGCGCACGCTCTCGGCGATTCCGTTGACAAGCGCACGAAGCAGCGCAGGCAGGAGGCGCTTCTCGCTTTGCAGCGTGAGATTTCCTGGGATAATAATAAGCGACGGGTAGGACGGGTTCTGGATGTCCTTGTCGAGGGCGCCTGCGACGAGACCGAGCATCTATTGCAGGGCCGGGCTGCTTTTCAGGCGCCTGAAGTGGATGGGCGTATACTCATCAACGACGGCTTCGCGCCGCCGGGCACCTTCGCCAAAGTGCGAATCACCGAGGCGCATCCTTACGATCTGGTAGGAGAGATAATTGGCTGACACGTCCAAAGGCCCGCGCTGGGCAGTCGCTACCGCTTCAGTCCTCTGGCTCGGCTTCACGCCAAGGATGCCAGGGACGGTCGGCGCGGCCGTGGGCATCTTCATCTACCTGCCGGCTTTCCTTATCCCCGAAACCCTCTCCTTCGTTCTGCCTTGGGCGCTTTTCGCCCTGTCGCTGATTGCCGCCGCGGCCAGCATACCAAAGGTTCTAGTGGCCACCGGCTTACGTGACCCGCAGTGGATTGTCCTCGACGAAGTGGCCGGAATGATGGCCGCGCTCGCGTTGAACCCGCCCGTCTTCGCCAGAGCGCTGCTCTGCTTCCTCCTGTTTCGGCTCCTTGACATTCTCAAGCCTTTCCCCGTTGATAGAATGGAAAGGCTGCCCGGCTGGTGGGGCGTCGTGATGGACGACGTGGTGGCCGGTCTTCTGGCCGGACTGATCACGAACCTCGTGTGGATGCTGCTATGATCCTTCTGGACAGGCTTGAAAAAATTCCGCTCCATTCACCGCCCGTGATCGCGACGATAGGCAACTTCGACGGCCTACACCGAGGCCACAAGCGCCTTCTTCGCAAGGTCCTCTCCAGAGCGCGCGAGGAGGGCGGAACTTCGGCGCTCGTGACATTCGAACCCCACCCTCTCAAAGTCCTTCACCCCGGAGCCGCGCCGGCGTTGATTCTCACGCTCTCCCAAAAACGCGACATTCTCGCCTATCTTGGCCTTCAACTGCTCATCGAAATTCCCTTCGACGCGAAGTTTGCCGAGATGGAAGCCGCGCAGTTCGTGCGCCTGCTTGCGAAAGGGCTCTCTCCTTCTGAAATATACATCGGCGAAGATTTTCGCTTCGGCCGAGGCCGCCACGGCGACATCGATCTGCTGCGCGCCTTGCAGGAGGAATTTGGTTTTCGGGCAGAGGCGGTGCCCAAGCTTCAGGTGGACGGAAGTGACGTCTCCTCAACGCGCATCCGAACCCTTTTGGCGGCTGGCCGGATGGAAGAGGCGGTTCGCCTTTTGGGAAGGCCGTACGTCATCGAGGGAGTTGTCCGCCACGGGGACGCGCGCGGCGCAGCCCTCGGTTTCCCCACTGCCAACCTCGCTATCGAAAACGAGCTTGTCCCCGCGCATGGTGTCTACATAGCCGCGGTGGACATCGGAGAGAATCCCCTTTTGCCGGGCGTCGCCAATCTCGGCGTTCGCCCGACCTTCGGCGAGGCCGAAGTCGCCGTCGAGGTCCATCTTCTGCGCGGCGGAAGAGATCTCTACGGCAAGAAAATCCGCTGCTTCTTCTTTCAGTTTCTCAGGCCCGAAATGAAGTTCCCGTCTGTCGAAGCCCTCAAAGAGGCGATCGCCGCCGACGTGGCGGCAGCCCACTCCTTCTTCGCTACCAACAGCCTCCAGCGGCGGATGTTCTATTAAGACGGTGGGGGGCCACCGCTTCGGCCCCTCTTGACGTTTACCGCTTTGGCCGCTAACCTCTCTTACTGCGGAGAGATGGCCGAGCGGCCGAAGGCGCCGGTCTTGAAAACCGGTTTCCCGCA
>JBBIMN010000217.1:0-3245 GCA_037444385.1 Acidobacteriota bacterium
GATTCGTAATCAGCAGGTCCGCGGTTCGAGTCCGCGTGCCGGCTCCAGTCCTCGATATGCATCCCCCAAACCGCCGGAGAACGTCCGATGTTTGAAGTCAAGATAACGCGGGACTTTTCAGCCGCCCACCGGGTTGAAGATTACCCGGGCAACTGCGAGAAACTGCACGGCCACAACTGGAAGGTTGAAGTCATCGTCAGGTCGCCGTCGCTCGATCCTCTGGGCATGGTCGTTGATTTTAGAAAATTGAAAGAGATCACGGACGATGTCCTTGGCCCGCTAGACCACTCGTATCTCAACGAGGCCGCGCCGCTTCAGGGACTCAACCCCACGGCCGAAAATCTCGCCAGACACATCTTCACCGAAGTGGCGAAGAAGGCCCCGGTTTACAGGGTCAACGTCTTCGAAACCGGAAGCTCCGCCGCTTCTTACTTTGAAGGCTGACATGTCCGCGGGCCGAACTTTAAAGAACCCCAAAGGCGCCGAACGGTACCCGCGCCCCCGCGCCGGCAAGATCACTCTGCTCGTCAATGAAATCTACGCTTCAATCCAGGGCGAGGGGCCGCAGACCGGCTTCCCAACGGTTCTCGCGCGGCTCGCCGGCTGCAATCTGCGCTGCTCCTACTGCGACAGCTCGCACGCCTTTTACGAGGGAGAGAGGATCGAGCTCGGCGCGCTCGTGGAGCGCATCTCCTCCTACCGCTTGCGGCGGGTCCTCGTCACGGGCGGGGAACCGATGGCTCAAGCCGGGACGCCCGCTCTTTGCCGCGCGCTTTTGCGCGGACGCTTCAAGGTTTCAATAGAGACCAACGGGAGCTACGCGCTTGAGAGCCTTCCGCGCCAAGCCGTGAAGGTCGTGGACGTGAAGACTCCTCTGAGCGGCGCGGCCGAGAGCTTTCAGGCGCGGATTCTCTCCTCGCTCGCGCCGAAGGACGCGCTGAAGTTCGTGGTCGCTGGTAAAAAAGATTACCTCTGGAGCCGCGACTTCATCCTGAACAACGGGCTTCAGGCCAAAGGCTCGCCGCAGTTATTGTTTTCGCCGGTTTGGGGAGAGATCAAGCCCGCTGATTTGGCCGGGTGGGTCCTTAGAGACCGGCTTGAGGCTCGCGTGCAAGTCCAGTTGCACAAGGTTCTCTGGGGCAACCGCAGGGGCGTTTGACGCTGGGACAGCCATGAAAGAGACCGAGAATAACGTCAGCGCCGTGAACAATTCCGCGCAGCCTGCCCCGGAATCGCCCAGGCCGCTGGCCGTCGTGCTTCTCTCTGGAGGGATGGATTCGCTAACAACGGCGGGCATCACGGCGAAAGATGGTTACGGCCTCGCGTTGATCCACTTCAATTACGGCCAGCGCACCGAAGAGGCGGAGCTGCGTTCGTTCAACAGAATCGCCGATTTTTTTGGCGTGCCGTCCCAACTGAGGTTGGTCGTCCACACCAATTTTTTCAGTCTGGCCGGAGGCTCGGCGCTGACGGACAAGAGAGTTGATGTTCCCGCCGCGAACCTCGGTTCGGCTGGCATTCCGCCGACGTACGTGCCTTTTCGCAACGCAGTGCTTCTTTCAATGGCCGTGGGGTGGGCCGAAACCATCGGCGCCAGCGCGGTCTACTACGGCGCCGTTTCACAGGACTCATCCGGCTACCCCGACTGCCGCCCGGAGTTCATCCTCGCCTTCAACGCGCTGGTGGCCGCGGGAACAAAGCCGGAGACGAAAATCGAAGTTCGCGCTCCGCTTGTCAATATGACAAAAGCCGAAATCGTGCAAAGCGCCGCGGCGATGGGGCTTCCGCTTGAGGCGACGTGGTCCTGCTACGCCCGCAACGACAAGGCATGCGGCGTCTGTGACTCGTGCGCCTTGAGGCTCAGGGGCTTCTCCCAGGCGGGGATAGCGGACCCGGTCCGCTACGCGGATTCAGCCCAGGGCGAGCCCTCCATTGATAAAGCCGCGCGCGCCGAACGCGTCCGCAAGCTTGCCCTGCTTCTCAAAGCGCTGACTAAACCCGCATGAAGCGCCCGAACTGGAAAGGCCTTTGCGCCATATTGGTTATGACCGTGTTGTTCGGCGCGTCATTTACCGGCACGAAGGTTGCCCTAGAAAGCTTCACTCCAGCGCAGCTCATCTTCCTCCGCTTTGCCGCGGCGAGCTTGCTGTTTCTGGGCGTGCGCCTTTTCCGCCAGGTTCAAAAGCCCGACAGGCGGGATATGGCCGGCCTGTTTCTCCTCGCGCTTTTCGAGCCCGGCTTCTATTTCTATTGCGAGGCGCAGGGCGTCAAACGTACGCTCGCCTCCACGGCGGCCATCTTGATCTCGGTGATTCCGATGTTCGTCATCGTGCTCGAAGCCGTTTGGCTGAAAATGAGAATCAGGTTCACCGAGGTTTTTCTCATCGCCCTTTCGCTTGGCGGCATCTTTCTCATCGTTACCGCAGGCGGGCTGGACAAGGCCTTCGGCGGAACTCTCGCCGGCAACCTGCTGGTCCTCCTGGCCGCGCTGGCCGCGTCAATCTACACGATCCTCGCCCAGAAGCTGTTGAGGCGGATGGAGCCCACGACCGTAACCTTGTACCAATCGCTCTTTGCATCGGCCATCTACCTTCCATTCGCGGCGGCGGACACCATCACGGGAGGAATCAAGCTCGGCTCGCCTCGGGCACTGTGGGCGCTTTTGTACCTTGCGCTCTTCTGTTCTTTTTTCGCGTACTGGCTCTTGAACTACGCCTTGAGCCGGATGAAGGCAAGCTTCGTGGCGGCCTTCACGAACGTCATTCCCGTCGTCGGCATAGCGGTGGCGGTTTTCTTTCTCGGCGAACGCCTCTACCCGCTGCAGTTCCTGGGCGCGGCGATCGTCCTTTGCTGCATGACCGTCCTGACGCTGGTGCAGCACTCCGGGCACGAAATAACACTCCCCGCCCCCGAAGGATGATTGCCGTATGACAGATGAGGGGTGATGGACGAGAGATGAAAGATCATCCGTCCTTTTTCATCCGGGCCGCGGCTAGAAATAGCTTGGCGAATGCGTCTGGCGAAACATCCGCCGGGCGCGACTTTGATTCTATTCCAGCCGTCCCCGTCACTTTGCCGGCCAGGTCCTTGCCATGAACCAAGGCCGCGACGTTCGCCGTCAGAAGTTTGCGCGGCGCTGCGAAGCACGCCTCCACGAAGCACGCGAACTCATCGAAGCTTCGAGCGCAGAGCTCTGGCGATGTCAGCGGAACTGAGGCGGGAAAAGGGGAGGCGCAACCTGCGCT
>JBBIMN010000217.1:3255-4173 GCA_037444385.1 Acidobacteriota bacterium
CAGCGGAACGAGCCGGACCACGGCGGAGGTCACCTTTGGCGCGGGGCGGAAAGCGCCCGGAGGCACGAGCAGCAGCCGCTCGGGCCGCCACCACGTCCGAGATAGCACGGCCAAGGGGCCATAACCGTCCTCGCCTTCATGCGCGCAGAGCTTCTGGACAACCTCGGCCTGAAGCATGAAGACAAGCCCGGCGGCACGGCCGGGCGCCTTGAGGAAGCGCCTCACGATTGCCGTGCCCTGGTTGTATGGGAGGTTTCCCACCACGAGCCACGCGCCCGGAGATGAAGATTCAAAGAGCCCGCATGGGGCCATCGCAAGAACATCGGCGTTGAACACCTTTGCGGCTGGAAAGCTCTGGGCCAGATTCGCCGCCAGAAGATCGTCCTTTTCAACGAGCACCAGCGGAAGGCCGAGCGACGCGAGCCTCTTGGTCAGCGCGCCTCGCCCGGGGCCAATTTCCAAAAGGGCGGAAGCGCGCGGAGACAAATCCCCGCACGCCGCCGCAATCTCTTCGGCCACCCTTCGAGAAACCAGAAAGTTCTGTCCCAGCGACCTCTTCGCCCTCACGCCGCCATTGTACGCCACCGCCGCGAAGCCGCGAAACCGCCGGTTGCGCTGGTAGCGAGCGGCGAGCCGTGAGCGATGCAAGACATGCGCGGCGCGAAAGAATGTTCACCACGAGGACACAAAGGACACGAAGGGAAAGATTGAGCCGCGGAGGCGCGGAGACACGGAGGGAAGATTATGGTTGCGTTACATGCGCCAAGGGCACGGAGGAAAAGAAGCCTTCCTGGAAGGGAGCGCCCATCGTTGGTTTGCGCCGCCCGTGGTTCGAGTGGTGCGCGGGCAACGAAGGCGCAAGGGGCCGATGGGCGCCTTCACTTCGTTCAGGCACGAGCCCGCTTCCGAGCCGTCTCG
>JBBIMN010000218.1:0-4168 GCA_037444385.1 Acidobacteriota bacterium
AGCCCTGGCCTCGGGCTATGAGCCTGCGTTCCCGGAGGCGCGGGAGATTCTTTCCGAGGTGGGAAGAATGAAGTACCTGAGGCCGCTCTATCAGGCCATGGCTTCGACGCCAAGGACGCGGGCAATGGCGCGGGAGATATACGCGGCCACGCAGCATAAGCTTCATACGCTCTCCCGCCAGGTCGTCGAGAGCACGCTCAAGGAGTACCCGCCGGACTGAGCGCGGACTTTGGCGGGATGAAATTATGAATGTTGAGTTGTGAATGTTGAATTAAGGAAAAGGACACTTCTTTCTCAATTTAAAATTCAAAATTTGACATTTCGCCATTGCCGTGGCTCGCGCCATGGGGTAAACTCGGCGCATGGGCGAGCGAAGCGGGCTTCTCGAATCGCTGCTTAAAGAGCGCATCCTTCTTCTGGATGGAGCGACCGGCACCGCGCTTGCCTCGATGGGGCTGCAATCCGCCGACTACGGCGGCGAGGCGCTCGTTGGTTGTCACGAAGCGCTGGTGCTTCATAAGCCCGATGCCGTCCTGGCTCTTCACCGGCTCTACCTTAACGCTGGCGCCGACATCGTCGAAACCGACACCTTCGGCGGGACGCCCGTTGTTCTTGGCGAATACGGCCTTCAAGGCCGCGCAAAAGAGATTAACCGCAAGGCGGCGGAACTCGCGCGCCAGGCCTGCGCCGAGGCGGAGGCCTCTGACCCGGCGCGTCCCCGCTTCGTCGCCGGTTCGATGGGGCCTACCACCAAGTCGTTGACGCTGACCGGCGGGATCACCTTTGACGAAATGGTTCGCGCCTACGCGGTCCAGGCCGAAGGTCTTGCCGAAGGCGGCGCCGACGTCCTCTTGATTGAAACGATCCAGGACGCCCTGAACATGAAGGCGGCGCTTATCGCCTGCCGCGAAGCCGCGTCCTTTTTGCCCGTGGCCGTTTCGGCGACGATGCAGCCGTCAGGAACGACGCTCGGCGGCCAGACGATCGAAGCGCTCGCCGTGACAGCCGCGCCTTGGGACCCTTTGTGGATGGGGCTTAACTGTGCCACCGGCCCCTCCGCGATGGCGGAGCACCTGCGCGCGCTGGCGGCGCTGGTGTCCTCTTTTGTCTCGGTGGTCCCAAACGCCGGCTTGCCAGACGCCGAAGGGCGCTACCTTGAAACGCCCGAGCATATGGCCCGCGTCCTGGAACGTTACGCCGCCGCCGGGCTGGCCAACATCCTTGGAGGCTGCTGCGGAACCACGGCGGAGCACATTCGCGCGCTTCGCGCCGTCGCTTCCCGCAACAGGCCGCGCATTGCGCCGCCATACGACGAGGCGCGCATCGCTGGAGGCGAAGCAAGGGATCTGGCGCAGGAGCGCCCTCCGCTTCTCGTCGGCGAGCGCACGAACGCGCTGGGGTCCCGCGCCTTCAAGAGTCTCGTTAAGGAGAACCGTTTCGCCGAGGCCGCCGAAATTGGCCGCCGCCAAGCCAAGAACGGAGCGCAGGTCTTAGACGTCTGCCTGGCGGACGCGCAGGGCGACGAAAAGGCCGCGATGACCGAAATGATTCAGGCGCTCAGGCGCGCCGTGCGGTTGCCTTTGATGGTGGACACGACCGATCCGGCCGTCATGGAGACGGCGCTCAAGCTGATTCCAGGCCGCGCCATCTTGAACTCGGTCAACCTGGAAGACGGCGGAGCGCGGCTTGAGAAAGCGGCGGCGATAGCGAAGCGCTACGGCGCGGCGCTCGTGGCCGGCTGCATTGACGGCCATCCCACCGATGGGATGGCGCGCACGGCCGGGCGAAAAACCGAGGTGGCGCAAAAACTTCTCGAACGCCTCGAGGCCAACGGTTTCAGCCACCGCGAGGTGCTTTTGGACGCGCTGGTTTTTCCGGCGGCTACGGGCGACCCGAAGTTTCGTGGCTCGGCGCGGGAGACGATTGAAGGGGTGCGCGCCATCAAAGCCGCGTTCCCAGGAGCATTGACGATCCTTGGGATCAGCAATGTCTCCTTCGGCCTCCCGGTTGCCGCGCGCGAAGTGCTCAACGCCGTCTTTCTCCACCACTGCGTTCAAGCCGGGCTCGACGCCGCGATTGTCAACACCGAACAGCTCGTGCGTTACCCCGGTTTGCAACCGGACGAAATCAGCCTGGCCGAGGCTCTTCTGTTCACGGGCTCATCCTCAAGCATCGAGGCCTTCGCGGCCCGCTACCGCGTCAGCGGCGAGCGCGGCGGTGGTAAAGGCGGGCACGCGGAAAGCCTGCCGCCGGATGAGAGAGTGCGGCTTATGATCGTGGCTGGAGAACGGTCGGGGCTCAAAGAGGCGCTCGATGAACTCTTGGCCGGGAACGGCCCGCTGGCGATCATCAGAGGGCCGCTGATGGGGGGGATGGACGAGGTGGGGCGCCTCTTCGCGAAGGGTGAGCTGATCGTGGCCGAAGTGCTCGTCTCCGCCGAGGTGATGCAGGCCGCGGTGGATTATCTCCGTCCCCACCTCAAAGGCGGCGAGGCAAGGCGCGGTTCAATCCTTCTGGCCACCGTGCGCGGAGACGTGCACGACATCGGGAAGAACCTCGTGGGGATGCTCTTCGCAAGCAACGGCTACGAAGTGGTTGACCTCGGCGTGCAGGTTCCGTCGGACCGGCTTATCGAGGCGTGGCGAGCGCACAAGACCAACCTGGTTGGGCTTTCAGGCCTTTTGGTGCGCTCGGCCCACCAGATGGCGGAGACGGCGAAGGACATGGCGGCGCAGGACATTTCGGTCCCGGTCCTCGTCGGCGGCGCCGCGCTGAGCGCCGCGTTCACGCGCGAACGCATCTCCCCCGTCTACAAAGGGATTGTGGCCTACGCCGAAGACGCGATGGCGGGGCTCAACGAGGCCCGCCGGATACTTGAAGGGGATTTGCGGCCGGCAAGAGGGGAGTCCAATGCCATTCGCTCCGCGAAGCCCGAGGCTGTGCCAATTCCACAACCGCCCGAGCCGCCTCTCGATCCAGCCGCGCTTCCTCAGCCGCCGTGGCTCGGTAGAAAGCTCCTGCCGGCGCTGGACCTCGATGAGATATTTAGCTACCTGAACACGCAGATGCTCTTGGGCAAACACCTTGGACTGAAAGGCTCGGTGGAGCGCCTGCTCGGCCGAAAGGACGCGAAGGCTGAAAAAATCTCGGCCCTTGTCGAGGACTTGAAGGACGCCGCGGTGGCGCGCCGATGGTTGAAACCAGCGGCCGTCTTCGGCTTCTTCAGAGCGCGCGGCAGGGACGAAAGCATGGTGATCCTCGATCCTCACGGTTCGGCTGTCGCCGAATTCCCGTTCCCCAGGATGAAAAAGGCTCCATGCCGGTCCGCCGCCCACTGGGTCCATCCCAAAGCCGAAGCGAACGACAGCGTGGCCCTCTTCTGCGTCACCGCCGGCCCGCTGGCGCAAGAACAGGCCATGGAACTCCGCGCCCGCGGGGATCTTCTGAAAAGCTACGCCCTCCAGGCCCTGGCGCTTGAAACCGCCGAAGCGGCCGCCGAATGGCTTCACCGGAGAATCCGCGAGCTTTGGGGGATTCCCGATCCGAAGGAACTCACCGTTCAAGACGTGTTCCACGCCAAGTACCGTGGCATCCGCCTCTCCTTCGGTTATCCGGCATGCCCCGACATGGCGCCACAGCGAGACCTCTTCCGCCTTTTGAACCCGGAGGAGATCGGCGTCCGCCTCACCGAGTCGTTCATGATGGACCCGGAAGCCAGCGTCAGCGCCGTTGTCTTCCACCATCCCGAAGCCAAGTACCTGGCCTGACGATGGAGAGGTAACGAAGCGGGGTTGAGGTATGAATTGTGAATGATGAAGGCAAAGCCGCAGGAGCAGGGGATGAGATGATATGAGGGGAAAGCGGAGAAAGGTGGCCAACTGGAAATAGCACCTGGTGCATCATGGAAGCAAGTGAGCATCATTCTTCCACTTTGCCGGCCGCGCTCCCGTGCCTCTCGTCCTCCCCGTTAAACCCGGTCGCGCCGCGCGGGAACGCCAAACATTGACTGCCATGGCGCTCTTTGTCTATACTTGCCATCCTCGGAGAGATGGCCGAGAGGTCGAAGGCGCCTGACTCGAAATCAGGTTTGCCCGTAAGGGCAACGGGGGTTCAAATCCCTCTCTCTCCGCCAAACATCAAGAAGGGGGCTCTGCCCCCCTCTTGCGCT
>JBBIMN010000219.1:0-1010 GCA_037444385.1 Acidobacteriota bacterium
AGGATCCTTCAATATAGAAATCCCGCGCCGTTGCCGTCCCGCCGCCGCCGCCGCGCCGTCTCCGCTCTGCCGTTCGATGCCAAACCCCAGCGGCCGAGACTGGTGAAACGCGACAAGAATTCGCCGGAGGGGTGAGACGATGAGGATCGGCTTCGCCTATGACATGAAAACTCCCGGCGCGTCTCTTCCTCCCGGAGTTCCGGAAGACCAGTATGAAGAGTACGACCCTCCCGCGACGGTTGACGCGATAGCCCGTGCGATCGAGGCGCAGGGACACGCGGTTGTCCGGCTGGGTGGAGGCCGCGAGTTTTTAGAGAAGGTCCTCGCTACTGAAGTTGACTTCGTCTTCAGCATTTCGGAAGGGCGCGGCTCGTTCCGCGGCCGCGAAGGACAGGTGCCCTCCGTACTGGAGATGCTGGGCATTCCCTACGCGTTTTCCGATCCATTGACGCTGGCGATAAGCCTTGACAAGCCTTTGTGCAAGAGGCTGGCCGTTGAAGCGGGCGTGGCCGTCGCCCCTGGGTGGGTCGTCAAGAATGAAGGAGAACTTGATGCGTTGGCGAGGCAAAGCGGCTTGCCGTTCCCGCTCTTCGCCAAACCATCCTATGAAGGCTCTTCGAAAGGCATCCGGCAGAGCTCGGTCATCCGTGACAATATGGGGCTTCGATCGGCCGTCGTGGCGCTGCTTGCCGCGTACGGCCAGCCGGTTCTCGTCGAAGGCTTCATAACGGGCGATGAATACACCGTTGGCGTGGCAGGCAATGATCCGCCCGAGGTGATAGGAGCCATGCGAATCCGCCCGAAATCGGGCGCGGACCCTAACTTTGCTTACACCATAGAGGTAAAGCGCGACTGGGAAAACAAGGTTGCCTACGATGTTCCGCCGCCGCTTGATTCAGAAATCCTGAATCGGCTGTATCAAAGCGCGGTCGCGGTTTTTCAGGCCATCGGATGCCGCGACATAGCGCGCGTGGACTTCCGCGTCCAAGGCGGCGTGCCGGTTTTTCTGG
>JBBIMN010000219.1:1020-4160 GCA_037444385.1 Acidobacteriota bacterium
GTCCTTTCTCCGGTTTACGGCGACTTGCCTCTCCTGTCCAAGGGGATGGGCCTCGGTTACGAGGATCTTATGCGGCGCATTCTCCAATCCGCCTTTGCCCGCTGCGGGCTTGCCTGATACGATGACAAAAAAATTGGGGGGGCTTCACCTTATTCACAACATAGGCAACCCGGAAAACCGCGAGGACGCGGCCGAGCGGGCCATTCTTGACTCGGTTGACTCTATTGCAAGTATCCTTGGCGCACTGGGCTTCGATGTCCGGCGATTTGCTCTCTTGCCTCCATACTCGTCGGCCTTCACGACGCTTGAAGCTTTGGAGCCGGGGTCGCCAGTCTTCAACCTTTTCGAGGGGTTCCCGCAGGACCCGGAGAGCGAGGTCCAGATTCGCCTGCTCCTGGACCGCCTTGGCTTCGCGGTCACAGGCTGTCCAGCGTTGGCGATGCACATCGGGCTACACAAGGCGGTAGCCAAGCGAGTGCTTCGTGGCGCCGGGATTCCAGTACCCAACGGCGTTCTTGTCCGCCGGCCGGACGACTTCAAGAAAAATCCGCCCTTCGCCTTCCCGGTCTTCATAAAGCCCGCTGCTGACGACGCAAGCCATGGGATAGGCCCGGCCAACGTCGTCAATGACCAGCCAAGCTTTTTTGAGCGTGGACGCGAACTCTTAGCCAATCATCCTTTGGGCGTGCTTGTCGAGCCCTTTCTAACCGGCCGTGAATTCAACTGCTCGGTAATAGAGGGCAAAAGCGGGCTTCAGGCGCTGCCTCCATCGCTGGTTGATTACTCACTAATGCCAGAAGGCCACCCACCGGTCTTGACCTTTGAAGCTAAGTGGGCGCCCGATAGCGAGGTGTACCAGAAGAGCCCTACGGTCTGCCCCGCGCCAGTGGAGCCCGCCTTGACCAGCCGGGTCCAGGAACTCGCGCTCAAGAGCGCCGAGGCCATCGGCATACGGGGTTACGGCCGCGTTGACATGAGAGAAGATGGCGCCGGGAATCTAATGGTGTTGGAGGTCAACCCAAATCCCGATATCTCGCCAGAAGCGGGCATGGCAAAGCAGGCGCGGGCGATTGGGTGGAATTACCCGAGGCTGCTTCACGAAGTCGTAGCCGTGGCAGGGCGCCAGGAGGGACCATGGAGGTAACACTCAGCGCTTTGGAGCGAGGTGACAAAGAATCAATCAGGATCTTGCTTGAAGCTACCGCTATCTTCCGGCCGGAGGAGATATCGGTTGCAATGGAGCTTTTGGATCACGCGTTCAAGACACCGGAGCAACAGGACTACAACTTTTTGGTGGCACGGGCGGGGAAAAGAGTCGCCGGTTACGTTTGTTGGGGACCGACCCCGGCCACGAAGGGCACCTGGGACCTCTATTGGGTCGCTGCCGATCCGGAATTTCAGGGCAAGGGAGTAGGGCGGTGCTTGATGAAGGCCGCTGAGGAAGAGATGAAGCGCCACGGCGGCCGCCTTTGCATCGTGGAAACAAGCGGCCTTAAGCAATACGAGAAGACGCGGAAGTTCTATCTGCAAATCGGTTATGCGCTCGCCGCCCAGATTGAGGATTACTACGCGCCCGGAGACGGCCTTTGCATCTTTACCAAGCGGCTAACAGGCCGTTGAAAAGGTGACACGCGTCACAATGAGCGCTGCGCCACTTGCAAACGGAACAGGTTTGGCAATATACTCGTTCTGTAGATTAGGAGGTGCGCGATGAGATTCCGCCTGATAAAAGTTGTGCCGCTGGTAGCAGCCGTGACTTTCGCCGGGTTCTTGCTGGCCTGTTCAAAGAAAACGCCCGAGGCGCAGTCCGCCCCGGCACCTGCTCCGGCGCCAGCGCCTCCTGCGCAAAGCGGGTGGACGCCAGAGCCCAAGCCGCCAGAGACACTCAACGTGGAGACCAGCGCCGACCTTTACAACAAGCAGGGCATATTGAAACGCATCCATTTTGAAACCGACAAATGGGACATAATGCCTCAAGACCGGCAGATTCTTAAAGAAAACGCCGCGTGGCTGTTGGCCCACTCCCAGTTCCGCCTGATCGTGGAGGGGCACTGCGACGAGCGCAACACGGAGGCGTACAACCTGGCCCTTGGCGAGCGAAGAGCTAACGCCGCAAAGGAGTATCTGGTCGGCCTGGGCGTGGCGTCATCAAAGGTACAAACGGTTTCCTACGGCAAGTCGCGCCCGCTATGCACTCAGAACAACGACTCGTGCTGGGCGCAAAACCGCCGCTGCGAATTCGTCCTTCAGGACGAGAAGTAACAGGGGCATGCGTAAAATTGTCGCGGCCCTGCTATTGATGGCGGGGACAAGCGCGATTTTAGCAGGAAGCCGCGAGGACATTCAGCGCCTGAGTCAGGACTTGGCCCTTCTGCAACAGCGTGTCACCCAGCTTGAAGCTGGCCTTGGGCAGACACAGCAGGGGTTGCAGCAGCTGAACGAACGGCTGGAGGCACTTTCCCGCTCCGCCCAGACCGCCGATATCCGCGCCGACCTCGACCAGCTTCGCCGCCAGGTGGGCGTCCTAAGCGAGCAGGTGGCTGCCCTTCACGCCGCGCGCGAGCAGGCACCCACGCTGGTACCACCATTGACCTTCTCGGCTCCTGACGTGGCTCCCCGGACACAAACGCCTCCCGCTCAAACGGCAACCGAGGCGCCAACGGCAGCTCCTACCGCGGACGCGCTCTACTCCCAGGCTTATGCTGACTACCTTCAGGGAAAATATGATCTCGCGCTGCAGGAACTCGGACAGTTTCTCCAGTCCTACCCTTCCGATCCAAAGGCCGCCAACGCCCAATACTGGGCAGGGGAGTGCTTTTACAGCCAGAAAAAATACGCGGAGGCTAAACAGGCGTTTCAGGCCGTGCGGGACCGCTACCCAGACAGCTCCAAAACGAACGCCGCACTGCTGAAGCTCGGATTGGCTCATCTTGCCCTCGACGAAACGGCGCAGGGAGTAGAAGCGCTTAAGGCGCTTCTCAAGACCGCCCCGGATTCGGAAGAGGCGCAGATCGCCAAGGAGCGGCTCCATCAACTTCAGTCACCGTAGCCGCGCACAAAATGTTGATTGGTCAAGGGCAGGGACAAATCCTGCCCTTCTTGGTTTGTAGGGGTCTTGGAGAGAAAGCCGCGATCTCCCA
>JBBIMN010000220.1:0-4141 GCA_037444385.1 Acidobacteriota bacterium
AGAGCAGAAGGATCATAAGCCCCGTGACGAGCACCACGGCGCTGAAGTAAAGCAGAGCGAAAAAAACCCCACGGTCCATAAGCGCCTCCCTCGTCCATGATTTTACAGGGAAAAGCTGTAAACCGCAAAGAGCCTTCCGCGGGCCGCGTCGACCCCTTGGCGAGATCCGCCGCAAGGCTGTATACTTGTTTGGTACGGAGGGGGCGATGAACCGAACCATATTGACTATCAATAGCGTTGATTCCAGCGGGGCTACCGGGCTCGCCGCGGACCTGAAAACCTTTCAGACTTTTCGGGTTTACGGCGCTGCCGCTGTTACCGCCGTCTTGGCCCAGAACACGCAGGGTGTCCAAGCCTGCCACCCCGTTCCGATGGAGGTGCTTGGGCAGCAGATAGAAACGGTAGCCATTGATCTGCCCATTCACGGGGTCAAGACCGGTTTCCTCGGCTCCGCCAGCAACGTTCAAATGGCCGCGTCGCTGTTGGAAGCGTACGGCCTGACGAAGTTTCTCGTCGTGGACCCATTCCTGGAGAGTTCGACGGGAGCGCCGCTCTTGGACGAGAAGGCCCAGGATCTATTGAAGAAGCTGATCCTTCCACAGGCATATATTTTGTGCGTGAAATCTTCGGAAGCGGCCACTCTCTCGGGACGCGCCGCGAGCGACATGGCCGAGGCCAAGCAGGCCGCCGAAGTCCTTTTCGCGATGGGACCAAAGAACGTGGTAATAACCGGGGGACAGTTCGAAGGTCCTCGCGCGCTGGACCTTTGGTTTGACGGAGTCCATCATCACGTATTCGACGCGTTGCGCGTCCCAACACGCAACACGCTGGGCGCCGGCTGCACTTTTTCCGCCATTCTCGCGGCGCTGGCCGTAAAGGGCCTCGGCGTTGGGGAGTCCGTTGAAAAGGCTAAACAGTACATAGCCAAAGCGGTTCAGCATCCATTCCAGATAGGCCGGGGGCAGGGTCCGCTGAACCACTCGGTCCCGATGTAGATTGCTCTATTATTAAGTGGGCAGGCTGTTAGCAGGAAAAGTATGAAGTATGAAGGCTGAAGCATGAAACGCTTTGCCATGCGCGCATGTCCATTTGTGCTTCGTCATTCGTAATTCATGCTTCATCCTTTTTACAGCCTGATAGCCTACAGCCGTGGTAGTGCGCGCGGATGGCCGCTACTTCCCCAGCGACGAGAGATCTTGGGCGGTAATTCCCATATCATCAGCCGGGGATGAGGCGTTGCCACCCGCCACCCCGGTTTCGACAAGCTCCAGCGCGTCAAGTATCCAAAGAAGCTTCAGCGCGCCGACGGCTTGTTCTCCCGCCGACTCCAAAATCACGCCGAGCGGAGCGCCAGAAGAGGCGAGATCTATCCACTCGTGAGAGCCTGGCTCAAGGCGCAAGTGGCTTCTGGCAGATTGAGCGCTCTCCTTTAACCTAACGAACATGTCCAAGCTGGTAAAGCGCTCCAAGGCCGGCGTGATTTTGTCCATACGCTCCCCGCCGAGCCTTAACAATTCGGGAGTGTTGATGCTCAACGTAATTATCTCGTCTTCGCCCTCCTCGCCCTTAATGAATTCGCACTCTCTCCCCCTCAGATGAAAAAGCGAGAAAACTATCTCCTTGACCTGCTCCTTCACGGCCCAGACGAGCTGCTCCGGCGTTATTAGGCCCATCTCCACAAGCAGCGTGCCCAAGCGCTTTCCAGGCCGTATGCGCGCCGACGCTTCAAAAAATTTTCCCGCGGGCAAGACGCCTCGCCTCAAAAGCATCTCTCCCAAGCGGTCGTTGCGGTCATCGGATGCGGCGAAGACCACTTTGCCGGACCTCAAATAGACCCTTTTTCTGAACGGCGGGCAAATCGCAAGCAGCGTCCCCGTGCTTTGCTCCCGGTAGTGGCGCGCGAGAATAACCGGAAAAAGAGGGTCACCTGATGGAACTTCGGCGGCCATTGCCAGCCTCCCTCTCGCATAACGGTAACCGAAAAGGCTGGTTGTTGCAAGGAGGTCTGTGGTATATTGGAAGTGTGCGGGAAGGGAGCGGTGGCATGAGGCGCTCGGATCTGGCCCAAGCATTACACGATGCGCATGGGGGCCTGACCTATCCAGCCGCCCGCGAATTGGTTGACGTGGTCATTCTTGCCTTGTCTGAAGCATTGGCCATGGAGGGGCGCGTGGTTCTTTCGGGTTTCGGCACATTCAAGGTCGTGGAGCGCAAGCCGCGGCTTGGGCGGGACATAGCGCGCGGCAAGCAGGTGCAGGTGCCATCGCGCAGGGGTATCGTTTTCGTCTCTTCGCGCAAACTGTCTCGGGGGCGCTTATGACCTCCTCCGCCGAGCGCGAAAAAAAACATGACGCGGCTGCACCATTGGCAAACATTCCGCGCAAACTCTATTACAAGATCGGAGAGGTGAGCGAAATCACCGGACTGACCGCCCACGTGCTCCGTTACTGGGAAAACGAATTCCCTCAGCTCAATCCAAAGAAGACTGCTTCGGGCCACAGGCTTTACCGCGAAAAAGACATTCAGGCCGCTCTGGCAATAAAGGAACTGCTCTACGGCAGAAAGTATACAATTAAGGGGGCAAGAGAGTTTTTGCAACAGCACAGTAATTCCTCGGCCGCCGAACCTCAGGCCCTACAGGGAGAGTGGGTCGGCCGCCTTCACGAGCGCCTGGCAAAACTCAGGGAGATGCTCAAGCGCCGCCCTCCTCTTTGACACCCGCTCCGCCTGTGTGCTATAAAGGTTTTCCCCGTGGGGATTCTTCCCCATCCTGGTCGGGACGTGGCGCAGCCTGGTAGCGCACTTGCTTGGGGTGCAAGGGGTCGCTGGTTCAAATCCAGTCGTCCCGACCAACTTAAGTACTTACCCCTCAACAAGTTGCAGAGTACCGGCTCCAGTGGCCTCAGCGAGGCTATTTTGGGGATTGCAAGTAAATTGCAAGTCCTGGCGCTCAAGAATGGCGACTGCTGCCTTAAGTCGTGATGGCTGCAAGTGGGCATAGCGAAGGGTCATTTCGAAGTCACGGTGGCCAAGCAACTCGCGCAGCACGGCAAGGTCGACTCCAGCCATGACCAGCCGGCTGGCATAGGTGTGACGAAGATCGTGAAAATGAAAATCCTGGAGGTTGGCCAAGGAAAGAGCTTGGCGCCAGTGCCTTTCAATGGTAGCCGGCATCTTCTTCGTGTCGCTTCCGAATACAAACGCCTCTCTATTTATTGGCCTTGAGAGTTCGTTCAAGATGGAGATGGCGGCTGCATTCAAGTGGATATGGCGGTCCCGCCTGCCTTTGGCTTGAGATCCTGGAACGGTAAGCACCGCGCACTTCATGTCAACGTTGGACCACTTTGCACCTAGTATCTCGCCTTTCCTTGCTCCCGTATGGAGAGCAAAGCGAACGATTCTCCGCAAGTAGGGCGAACAGCAGGAAAGAAGGCGCGCCTCCTCCTCTTCGGTAAGGTATCTGACACGCTTGGCGTCCTCTCTAAATAGAGGGACCTTGAGGGCCGGGTTGACGGTGCAGAGGCCCCAGTTCGCGCATAGCGAATAAAGCCTCTTAAGGCGGGCGAGGATGACATCTATGGCACGTTTAGAGAGGAACTCATCCTCGTTTGAGGTCTCGCTTCTCTTGGCAATTGCCTCTTTGAGGAGAGCCCTGGCCTCAGGTTCCGACCGCGCTGTTAGCCGATGCTGGTGGCCGGCTTCGCACCACGAAGCCTGCCATCTTCCCGAGGGCAAGTGCCTGATTCCCCCGACATGAGGATTCTTGCGGGTGGTTCGGAGTGTCTGGACAAAGGCAGAGATGTCGCCAGCAGTGATCTTGTCAAGTTGCTTTCCAGCCAAGTGTGGAGAGGCCAACCAATATTTCGCCGCCCATTCATCTCCTTCTACTGTGCTGGGTCTCTTGTTTGCCTTGCTCCATTCGAGGAACCTTCTGACTGCCTCTTTGAATGTTGTCCTAACCTCCTTTCTTCTATCCAAGTAACGGCCTTCCCTGATGAGCGTGTGGATTTTCTCAAGGTAGGCCCGTGCTTCGCTCTTGGTCGGAGCGACTCTTCTGTGGTAGCGGCCCTCATGAAACCATGAGAATTGCCATCGTCCATCTGGTAACTGCTTCAACCCACGTTCCTTGCGTGCCTGCATT
>JBBIMN010000221.1:0-4130 GCA_037444385.1 Acidobacteriota bacterium
GCTCAAGCGCGTCCAAGCTTGCCATGCTCATAAGCGTGGAGGGTTCCGTCGAGGTCAAGAAATCTTCTCAGCATCTGTTTTCAAGCGCCAAGGAGAACACCGTTCTTGAGGACGGGGACATAGTCAAGACTTCGAAGAGCAGCTATGCCAGGATAAAATACCCCAATGGACAGTACCAGACGATCTCGCCCGATTCGCTCGTCGTCATCCAGGCGCTCTCGACAACGCCTCAGGGCGGAAGCAGGGTCGAGGTCGCCCTCAAACAAGGCCACGTGGAAACCACGACCCCAGAGACATTGACCGCCAAGGACGAGAGCGTGATAGCCGCTGGCGACACGAAGGTGCGCCCTTCCGCGTCCACGCGCGTCAGCGTGGCCCAGGACGAGAGCGGCAATACGACGACGTCCGTTTTCGAGGGCGCCTCCCAGGTGGAAGCGGCCGGAAAAACGCAATTGGTTAACGCCGGCGGTACGGGTGTCGCGGTGATCACCTCCTCGCAGGGTTTCGTGGCCACGAACAACCTCTTGCAGCCTCCGGCGATCACATCTCCGCGCGACCAGCAGGTGCTAAGGGTGGACGATCCGGCGAAGACCCCGATCTCCTTCGAGTGGAGCGGCGGGGCTTCGTCCAACGTGATTTTCCAGCTTTCCGCGAAACCGCTCTTTTCGGCGCTTTTGACCGGCGAGCGCGTCATCCGGGGCGACAGGATGAGCGTGGATGGCTTGCCCGCCGGCACCTATTACTGGAGGCTACGCAGCGAAGGAGCCGAGGACAAGGCCTACTGGTCGCCCACAAGCCGCTTCCGCATTCTTCAGGTTTACCAGAAGGCCCGCGTTGTGAGAAATCTTCAACTGGAGGTGGGGGCCACGCCAATTGGCGACGGCGTCATCATACAGGGGAAGACCGACCCTGGGGTCAGCGTCTCCGTGAACGACATTGAAATTCCGGTCAGCGCTGACGGCTCGTTCAGCAAAATCGAACTTTTCTCGGACAAAGGCAGCCAGCCGGTTCAGGTGCGGGCCTTCGATGAGGAAGGCAATGAAAAGATCTGGCGCAAGATTTTCCAGTCAGCCTCCTACTGACAAGAGCGGCGGACATCCCGAAAGTTCCGGCATAGCGGCTCTTCAGGCCGAGCTGAAGCGAAAATCGAATCAGCTCAAGCTGCTTGGGGAGGCGGTTCGCTCCGTAAACAGTCTGTTGGAGCCGAAGGCGATTGTAGCTTACGTGATGGAGCGCATCCAGCGCTTGGTTAACGCCGAAGGGTGGAGCCTGCTGCTGGTGGACGAAGCGACGGGCGAGCTGATCTTCAAAGAGGTCGTGGGCGAACGCTCCGAGATGCTTAAGGAGGCGCGCATACCTCCAGGCAGGGGGATCGCCGGCGCCGTCGCCCAAAGCGGGGAGGCGCTTATAGTTAATGACGTGTCCGCCTGCCCGCAGTTCAATCCAGAGCCTGATCACTTGACCAATTTTCACACTCGCAGCGTTTTGGCCGCCCCCCTCAAACACCAGCAGCGAATTCTTGGGGTGGTGGAAGTCGTGAATAAATCGGGAGGAGACTTTACGCGAGAGGACCTCGAAACGGTCCAGCTTTTCCTTGAACCGGCCGCCATAGCGCTGCAGAACGCCCTTCTGTTCGAGCAGACAAAGCGGCTTTCCATGATAGACGACTTGACGCAATTGGCCAATTCGAGGTATCTTTTCGATGCCCTTGCCAGGGAAACCGGCATGGGGCGGCGTTACGGATTCCCGGTTGCGGTGGTGTTTCTGGATTTGGACGGTTTCAAGCAGGTCAACGACCGTTATGGGCACTTGATAGGAAGCCGCACGCTCAAGGCCGTCGCCGGCATTCTCACGGGCGTCGTAAGGAGCGTGGATATTGTCGCCAGGTACGGCGGCGACGAGTTTACTCTGGTCCTGCCCAACACAGGCTTGGAAGGCGCCAGCGCCGTGGCGGAGAGAGCCCGCCACGCCATTGAGCAGTTCGACTATTGTTCCCGGCTGGGAGCCCAATTTTATCTCTCGGCCAGTTTCGGCGTAGCGGTTTTTCCTGACCACGGAGACGATCCAGAGAAGCTGATTCAAAACGCGGACAGCGCCATGTACCGCGTAAAAGAGACGACGAAGAACGCGGTGGCGGTCTATTCCGCCCCAATCCCGGGATTGAAGCCGGAATGAGGCGGGAAATGCCGCGGAATGTGGATTTCTAGGAGTCGCGCTGATGCCCTTCAGTTTTCGTTCCCCCTTCGCTTTTCTCTCTAACGACCTGGCAATTGACCTTGGCACCGCCTACACGCTGGTTTACGTGAAGGGCAAGGGCATAACGGTCAGAGAACCCTCCATCATAGCCGTCAACCAGAAGACCGGAAAGGTTGAGGCTGTGGGGACCGAAGCCAAACAGATGCTGGGACGGACGCCTGGGAACATCATCGCCATCAAACCCATGCGCGACGGGGTCATCGCGGACTTCGAGCACACGGAACGGATGCTCGACTACTTCATCAAGAAGGCGCACGACCGGCGCTCGTTCGTACGCCCCAGGATCGTCATTGGCGTCCCCTCCCAGATCACGCAGGTGGAGAAGCGGGCCGTGCGCGAGTCAGCCTACCGGGCCAAGGCCTCCGAAGTGGCTCTCGTCGAAGAACCGATGGCCGCGGCGATTGGCGCCGGAATGCCAATTACCGAGCCGACTGGCAACATGATCGTTGACATCGGTGGCGGCACCACGGACGTGGCCGTGATTTCCATGGCGGGCATCGTTTACTCCCAAACCGTCCGCGTCGCCGGGAATGAGATGGACGAGGCGATCATCCAGTACATCAAGCGAAAATACAACCTTTTGATCGGCGAGCGGACCGCCGAGGACGTGAAAATACGTCTTGGGTCGGCTTACCCGCTGGACAAAGAAGAATCCATGGAGATCAAAGGCAGGGACCTGACCGACGGCATCCCGAAAACCCTCGTGGTCACTTCAGAGGAAATCCGCGAAGCGCTTTCGCGTGTCGTCTCCATCGTCATGGGCGCTATCAAGGAAGCTCTGGAGCAGACCCCTCCAGAGCTTGCCGCTGATATCGTGGACCGCGGCATAGTGCTCGCCGGAGGCGGCGCCCTCCTGAGAAACCTGGACAAACGGCTGAGAGAAGAGACCGGCCTGCCCGTGCTGGTCGCGGACGATCCCCTTTCGGTTGTCGTGCTCGGCGCCGGCAAGATGCTTCAAGACTTCGAGCTTCTGAAGAGGGTCGCGCTGGACTGATGACCTATGCCTAAACCCCTTGCCTCCCGCCGGCCAGAGTTACTCTTGCTGCTCTTCCTGGTTGGGTATCTGGTGGCCTTGACGCTTCAGGTCAAGAGGGGTGAGCGGACGGTTCTCGGCGACGTGGCGCTGGCGCTCTTCAGCCCGGTTCTCACGGCTTACAACGCGGCGCAGCGTTTCACCCGGGAAGGGGTGGAGGCCTATCTATGGCAGAAGGACGCGGCGGTGCGCGACGAGGCGCTCGAACGCGAAAACCTTCTTCTGAAAGAGCAGGAGGCGCTCTCTTTTTCCATGGAGGAGGAAAACGCCAGCCTGCGCCGCCTTTTGGACGTCACTGCCCCTTCCGGGTTCAAACTGGTTGCCGGGCGGGCGCTGATGAGGTACGGCGAACCGTTCGGGCGCTATCTGCTGGTGGCCTGCGATGAGTCGGCGCCGGTCTTTCCCAACACGCCCGTTCTCGTCCCGGAAGGCCTGGTGGGAAAAGTGCAGGGAGCGAGCGGCGGATTTTATCGCGTGATCCTGGTGACGGACCCGAGCCTGGCCATTGGGGTCGCCTCCGCGAGGAGCAAGGTGCACGGGGTGGCGGTGGGCGGCGGCCGTATCTTGAACGTGCGCTACGTAGCCAACGAGAGCGACGTCAAGGAAGATGATCTCTTCGTCACCTCTGGCGAGGACGGCGTTTTTCCGCCAGGAATCCCGGTTGGCAAAGTGGTTACGGTGTCCGACGGCGGAGACTTCCTGAAGCACATAACGCTGGCGCCATCGGCTCCGGTGGACTCGCTCTCATGGGTTGTCCTTCAGGTGAGCGGCCATGCGTAAGAAGTGGATACCGGCCGCCCTCGTTGTTGGACTGGCTTTGGTGTTGCAACTTGTTCTCCTG
>JBBIMN010000222.1:0-4128 GCA_037444385.1 Acidobacteriota bacterium
CCGGCGGGCGCACCGGCGCCCTCGGTGCGTCACCGTATTTCCGAAACTGAGCACTAAGACTCGAACAATTATTGGCCCGGGCTGGCCGGCGTTATTAAAACTTCGCGCCTGCGAGCAGGAAGAAAGCCGCGCCAGGTCTGCCGTGGCTTGATCAGCATCGGCCCTTGTCAGGGCTGATTTTGTTGTGCCTTTACAGCTTGGCGCGCTTTTTCGACGAGGTCGCCGGGAGCGGGGCCGCCCACCCTGTAAACGAGTCCCACGACCGAATCGCCGAGCCAGGAAGCGTTTCCATCAGCCAGCTTATATATGAGCACGGCCGGGCTTGGAGATGAATTTCCCTCAAACAGGTGGTTGGGGTCGTGGGCGATTACGACGGCGACGGGCTGGCCACCGTTAGGGGGAAGCAGGTAGCGTCCGGTATCGGGAGGCGTTGGAACGCCCAGCACGAAGTGCCATAGAAGATAGACGGCGCATAGCGCCACAACCACAATCGCGCCTATTAGCAATGGGGGGCGGATTCCCCTTAAACGCGCCGCGCTCTTGGCCGGTGCCGTCTTCTTGGGGGGCGCGGAAGCGGCCCTTGGCGGCGCGCCTCCTTTGAGCAGTCCCATCTTTTGGTTGTAGTTTTGCCGGAGGTCGGGATTGAGAAGCGTTTCGCGCACTTTGCGGAGCTGGCTCTGGTAGGGCTCAATCTGTCCGCTTTTTTCAAGTTGGGCCTGAACGCGGTCGCAGCCGCGCGCGATCTCTTCCACCGGTGCGTCGGGAGCAACTCCAATTACGTCGTAATACGTCGGCATGGTGCACCTCCTTCAAACCTCGCAAAGACTGCCGCCAAATGCTATGCCCCAATCCTGGCCATCAGCGCTGCTTTGATGAAAGGATCCAGGGCACCGTCCAGGACCGCGTCGGCGTTGCCCGTCTCGACTTCGGTCCGATGGTCCTTTACCATGCGGTACGGGTGGAGGACGTACGAGCGAATCTGGCTTCCCCAGGCGATCTCTTTCTTTGAAGCCTCGATCACGGCCCGCTCCCTGGCTCGTTTTTCGAGTTCAAGCTGATAGAGCCTGGACTTGAGAATCTTCCACGCCGTTTCACGGTTCTGGAGCTGGCTTCGCTCGTTCTGGCAGGTGACAACCAAGCCGGAGGGATAGTGCGTAATGCGGACGGCGGTGGAGACCTTGTTCACGTTTTGGCCGCCCTTGCCTCCCGAACGGTAGATGTCAATGCGCACGTCCTTGTCGTCTATCTCTATTTCGATGTCCTCATTGATTTCGGGCGAGACGAAAACCGAAGTGAAGGAGGTGTGGCGCCTTGAGGCCGCGTCAAATGGGGAGATCCTTACGAGCCTGTGGACGCCGCTCTCGGTCTTCAGATGGCCGTACGCGTATTCGCCCTTGATTATCGCCGTGACCGATTTGAGCCCGGCCGTGTCACCATCCTGGAAGTCCACCAGCTCGACGGCGTAGCCGTGCCGCTCCGCCCAACGAGTGTACATGCGGTAGAGCATGAAGGCCCAATCCTGGCTCTCCGTGCCGCCGGCGCCTGGATGGATTGTCAGAATCGCGTTGGATATGTCCTGCTCGCCGGAAAGGAGGACCTTGATTTCGAGGTCTTCAAGGAATGGGCGGAACTCACCAAGCTCCTTCTCGAATTCCGGTGTCACCTCTTCGCCCGAGGCTTCGAACTCGATAAGAGTGTCAAGGTCTCCCGCGTAGCTGTCAAGCCGCTTGACCTCCGCGCTCTTGGCCTTGAGGACGCGTTGTTCCTTCAGGATGGCCGCGGCTTTCCTGGGATCGTTCCAGAAGCCATCAGCGGACGATATCTTTTCTATCTCTTGAAGGCGCGCGCTTACAGATGCTTCGTCAAAGGCACCCCCGAAGCTCTAGAGCCTTGGCCTTTAACGCTTTGAATGCCTGTTTGCTTTCCTCCGGCAGCACGGCTAAAACTCCTCGTCTTTCTGGTAGTTCGGGGCTTCCTTTGTGATGAGCACGTCATGAGGATGGCTCTCTCTCAATCCCGCCAGAGTGACGCGCACGAACTTTGCCTTTGTGCGAAGCTCCTCTATCGTGGCGCAGCCGCAAAGTCCCATGCCCGAGCGCATCCCGCCTATCAGTTGAGTGACCACGCTCTCAAGGCTGCCTTTGAACGGCACCATCCCTTCGATGCCCTCGGGGACGAGCTTGGAGAGCGGCGCCTCGTCGTCCTGAAAATAGCGGTCCGCCGAGCCGGCTTTCATCGCGCCGAGGGAGCCCATGCCGCGGTATGCCTTGAAGGTTCTGCCCTGGTACAGGATTGTTTCTCCAGGCGCCTCCTCCGTCCCGGCCAGGAGGCTTCCAACCATCACTGAGTGGGCGCCGGCGGCGATGGCCTTGACGATTTCACCCGAATAACGGATGCCGCCGTCCGCGATTACCGGCACGCCGTGATCAAGCGCCGCGCCCGCCGCTTCGGCTATAGCCGTGACTTGCGGGATCCCGGCGCCTGTAACGACCCGCGTCGTGCAGATCGAACCGGGCCCGATGCCGATCTTCACCGCGTCCGCTCCCCGTTCAATCAGCGCCTTGGTGCCCGCCGCGGTCGCCACGTTTCCGGCGATCAAGTCAATGCCGGGGAACGCCTCTTTCAGCGTCGCCGCGGCTTCAAGCACCCCCTCGGAATGGCCGTGCGACGAATCAAGCACCAGCACGTCCACGTGCGACTCCACCAGCGCCTTGGCGCGGGGCAGCAGATCCGGTCCCGCGCCGACAGCCGCGCCGCAGCGCAGCCGCCCGAGCTCGTCCTTCGAGGCGTTCGGGAACTTGATCTTTTTCTGGATGTCCTTGACGGTTATAAGCCCTCTGATGTGAAATGCGTCGTCAACGACGAGGAGTTTCTCGATCTTGTAACGTTGTAGAAGCGCCTTGGCTTCTTCAAGAGTGGTGCCGACGGAGACCGTTCTGAGGTTATCCTTGGTCATCAGGGCCGAAACGGGCAGGTCGGTCCGCTCCTCGAACCTCAGGTCGCGGTTGGTCAATATGCCCAGAAGCTTGCCGTCCGGCTCCGTGACGGGCACGCCGGAGATGCGAAATTTGCGCATGAGGTCGAGAGCGTCGGAGACCTTCTGCTCCGGGCCGACCGTTATCGGGTTGGTGATCATTCCGGCCTCGGAACGTTTTACTCGGTCAACCTCCTCGGCTTGGCGCTCTATCGGGAGGTTCTTGTGAATGATGCCGATCCCCCCCTGGCGCGCCATTGCTATTGCCAGAGGCGCCTCGGTGACAGTGTCCATGGCGGCCGAAATCAGCGGAATCTGTAAGGTTATGCGTCTGCTCAGCACGGTTCGTGTCGAAACCTGCTGAGGATGAACGCTGGAGTAGGACGGGACGAGAGAAATGTCGTCGAACGTCAAGGCTATGGGCGGCATTTCCTTGATCATGGAACCTCCCTTTCAACGGTAGATTGTACGCCAGTTTCAGGAGAAAGTCACCTGCCCTTGCATTTTTGATTTTTGTGTCGTATATTATCAGCAATGAGTGGGCGGTTCGCCCACTTTTTTCTTTCTGGCGAGAGGCGTGTTGTGAGAGACGTCAGGTGGCTGGAAAATGTACGAGCCAGGGCGGAGGAGACGGCCAAAGCCTCCGGCCTGGAGCTTTTCAGCTTCGAAGAGAGGCTGCAGGGCCGAAGGTGGTGGTTTCGCGTCACGATTGACCGTATAGGCGCGCCTGTCGCCATTGACGACTGCGAGAGGGTTTCCAAGGATCTGTCGGCGCGGCTGGACGTTGAAGACCTGATTCCGCACGCCTACGATTTGGAGGTGTCCTCCCCCGGCTTGGAAAGGCCTCTTCGCAACGGCGGCGATTTCGAGCGCTTCGCGGGCAGCATGGCCAGCGTCGTTTTTGCGGCGTCGCCGGAAGAGCCGGGAGGCGCGTTGGAAGGCGCCATAAAGGGCGTGGTTTCGGGAAACGTTGTTATCGAGGTGGCTGGAGTGGAGCGCGCCATCCCGCTTGAGCGGGTGAAGAAGGCGCATCTGGTGTTCGAGTTTCCGCATAAATCGAAGTAGCTAGGGAGAGACATATGTCCAATGAATTGTTGCAGGCCATCGCCTCCTCGAGCGCCGATATTACGATCTCGCGGTCAATCCCCTTCTCC
>JBBIMN010000223.1:0-4112 GCA_037444385.1 Acidobacteriota bacterium
CACTCTCTGGCTGACTGGCGGCGATGGCAAGGTCGTCTGGGCCGGGACAGTGGAGACGCTGGCATCGGACTCGGCGGCAAGAAAAGGCCGCGCCGTAAGCCGCGCCGTCCTGCCCGCCCTGGAGAAGCTCGGCATAATAGGTCCGGAGAAGTGATGGCGGGAGGCAAGAAAAGTGACGGGGTACCGAAGTTTCGGAGTAACGGAGAAAAGAAAGCGCCATTTACACCGATACTCCAAACCCCCGTCCGCCTTCCCCTGATTGCAGATCGAGGAGACAATAGTGCGTTCGTTGGCGAACAAGACGATCTTCATCACCGGAGCCAGCCGGGGCATTGGGAAGGCGATCGGCCTGAGGGCGGCCAGGGATGGCGCAAACGTCGTAATAGCGGCGAAGACCACGCACCCAGACCCAAGGCTTGAGGGCACCATTTTCACGGCGGCCGAAGAGATGCAGGCCGCGGGCGGAAAACCGCTGCCCGTCGCTTGCGATGTTCGTGATGAGGCGCAGGTTCAAGCCGCCGTCGCTAAAACGGTTGATACCTTTGGGGCGATTGACATCCTCGTAAACAACGCAAGCGCAATCAATCTGAACGGCACGATGGACTTGCCTTTGGGCCGCTTCGATTTAATGTTTCAGGTCAACGCCCGCGCGACTTTCCTTTGTTCCAAGCTCTGCTTGCCCTATCTATTGAAAGCGGAGAACCCCCATATCCTTACGCTTTCTCCACCGCTGAACGCAGATATGAAGTGGTTCAAGCGTATCGCGCCGTATACAATGACAAAGTACGGTATGACGATGATAACGCTTGGGCTCGCGCGGGAATTCAGAGAAAATGGGCTTGGCGCAAATACGCTCTGGCCAAGGACCGGCATTGCCACCGCCGCCGTGAGAAACATCCTGGGAGGCGAAGAGGCGGTACGCCACTGCCGCACACCGGAGATTGTCTCAGACGCCGCGTGGGCGATACTCACGCGCAAGAGCCGCGAATGCGCCGGCAACTGCTTCATTGACGAAGAGGTGCTTCGCGAAGAGGGCATCGGCGATTTCACGCCCTATGCCGTTGACCCAAAGGCCATACTCCAGACCGATTTCTTTCTGTGAAGATGCAAAGACGCGGCTAGAAGCTGAGCCATTACCCCCAATCGCATGGGTTAATTACCGCACTCAGTCTTGCCCTTGCCCCTTTTTCCTTTCATCTTGTTGGAAGCAGTACTAAATTAGCACTGGGCGCACCCTCGCTGTGGCGTGCCATGAAGGAGCGTGGAATGGCGAAGATACTGATAGTGGACGATGACCCTGACGCGACGGAAACGATCCGCCTGGTGCTTGAAAAGGAGGGACACGAGGTTTCCTCCGCTTCGAACCAGCGCGACGGGCTTTCCGCGGTTGAAAAATTCAAACCGGACCTCCTGATATTGGATGTCATGATGGAAGAGTCCGATGACGGCATCGCAATGGCCCAGGAACTGAGGCGAAGGGGGTTCAAAACGCCCATTCTAATGCTGACCAGCCTTGGGAGCGTGACCGGGTACACTTTCGGCCGCCAGGAGGGCGTTGTCCCAGTGGACGACTTCCAGGAGAAGCCCATCGCTCCGGCGAAACTCGCGGCGCGCGTGGCGGCGCTTCTGAAGAGGGAGGCCTGACATGTTCCGCACGGACCAGGAAAGGCTTTCGGGGGAAATAGTGGCTTTGGCCGGACGCTATGGGCGGGAACGCTCCGCGCTCCTCCCGATTCTTCAGACGGTTCAGGCCAAGTACCACCACATCTCCGACTACGCCATGCAGGAGGTCGCGAACCTCCTGAACATTCACCCAGTCGAAGTCTACAGCGTCGTGACCTTCTACGCCTTCCTGAAGGCCCGGCGCCAGGGCCAGTTCGTGATAAGGCTCTGCCGCACCATTTCCTGCGACATGCAGGCAAAGGACCGCGTTGCCCGCCAGATAGAAAACGAGCTGGGGATAAGGTTCGGCGAGACGACGGCGGACGGGAAATTCACGCTTGAATGGGCCAACTGCCTTGGAATGTGCGACCAGGGGCCGGCGCTGCTGGTCAACGACCAAGTTTTTTCCAGGGTGACGGCCGAGAAGGTTCATGACATTTTGGAGGCGTGCCGCCGCAGCTTCTCCGTTTACGCCTCGCAAAAGGAGGGGCACTGAGATGGACGCCCTCAAAGGTCCGATCCTGTTTGGAGATTTCGAGCCCGGGGCTGGACTTGCCCGCGCTTTGGCCATGGGCCGTGGGGACGTAATCGCCGAGGTCCGCGCCTCGGGACTGAAGGGAAGGGGCGGAGCCGGATTTCTTACCGGGATGAAGTGGAACATAGCCGCGGCCGCCCAAGGGGAGAGAAAGTTTGTCGTCTGCAACGCCGATGAGGGCGAGCCGGGGACCTTCAAAGACCGCGCCCTTCTTACGTCGTGCCCCGGCCTCGTTTTTGAAGGGATGACGATCGCCGGGTATGCGATAGGCGCCAGGTCCGGGATCATTTACCTGCGAGGCGAATACAGGTATCTGCTCGCTGGCCTTGAAGAAGTCCTGAACCAGAGGCGCCGCGCCAGGCTTTTGGGCGACGGCATCTCCGGAAAGAAAGATTTTTCTTTCGACATAGATATCCGCCTGGGGTCGGGCGCCTACGTCTGCGGCGAGGAGACGGCCCTCATTGAATCGCTCGAAGGCCACAGGGGGGAGCCCAGGAACAGGCCTCCATTTCCAGTCAACACAGGCTACCTGGGTTACCCGACGATCGTCAATAACGTGGAGACGCTCGCGCTGGCCGCACGCGTCATGTCCGAGGGAGCCGAATGGTTCAAGAAATTCGGAACCGGCAAGTCCACCGGCTCAAAACTCTTTTCAGTTTCGGGCGACTGCGCGCGTCCCGGGGTTTATGAGTTCCCAATGGGCCTCACCATCACCCAACTTCTAAAAGAGGTCGGCGGGGAAGATGCCAAGGCGGTCCAGGCCGGCGGCGCTTCTGGCCACTGCGTGCCCGCTACGCAGTTCAGCCGAACGCTGGCTTTCGAGGACATCCCGACGGGAGGCTCCGTGATCGTCTTCGGGAAAGGGCGAGACATGCTTCGAGTCGCGAAGAATTTCATGGAGTTCTTCGCGGAGGAGTCGTGCGGCCAGTGCACGCCTTGCCGTTATGGCGCCAAGGTGCTGCTTGAAGGAATTGAGAGGCTTGAGAACGGGAGCTGTTCGGTGGCCTACCTCAAGGAGCTTTCCGCCCTTGGGGAGACAATGCAGTTGGCCTCAAAGTGCGGTTTGGGCCAGTCGGCGCCAAACGCTTTTCTTTCCATCATGGCCAACTTCAAGGATGAGATTCTTGGGCGGGAACGATGCGCCGGAGGGAGAGCACTATGACCGCCAAAAATGACGAGAGCCGGGCTCCAATAAGCCAGAGAAAGCAGGACGTGCCCGTTTCGGCTGCAAACGATAACGGGATAGGCGCTCAGGTTTCCGTCACCATTGACGGAATAGAGGCCAAAGTACCGTTCGGCACGACCATCCTGGATGCGGCAAAGAGGATGAACGTCGGGATTCCGACCCTTTGCAACCACGACGACCTTTGCATCGCCGGCGTCTGTCGCATTTGCGTCGTGGAGATCGAGGGCCAGCGGACCCTCCAGGCCTCCTGCGCCTATCCAGTGACGCAGTCAATCAAGATCGGCACGCACACTCGCAAGGTCCGCCAGGCGCGGCGCCATATCCTCGACCTGATGCTGGCGAACCACTACGGCGAATGCTACGCCTGCTGGCGAAACGGAAACTGCGAGCTCCAAACACTGGCCAGCGAGTACGGCGTGGACGGCTTCCGATTCGGGAAAATGGAAAAGCCGCGCTACGACATAGACCAGTCCAGCTATTCGGTCGTCAGGGATATGAACAAGTGCATTCTCTGCCGGCGGTGCGTGCGCACCTGCATTGACCTTCAGGAGGTGGGAGTCCTCGAAGCCGTCAATCGCGGCCAGGAGACCAAGATCGCCTGCTTCATGGACAAGCAGCTTGCCGACGTCGTCTGCATCAATTGCGGCCAGTGCATCAACCGCTGCCCGACTTCCGCGCTTGCGGCCAGCGACCCGACCGATGAGATATGGGCGGCGATTGACGATCCGT
>JBBIMN010000224.1:0-4089 GCA_037444385.1 Acidobacteriota bacterium
GAAACTGACGCGAAGCGTCTGGGTCTCCTGCTGGGAAGCCTGCATTTTCGAGAGCAGCACTTCCAGGCGGCTTTGCGGAACGACGGTCTGCGCCATGAAGAGCGCCAGCGGCGCCAGTAGAAAAGACATTCCAACCAGCCATCCATTGATTCTTCGCATCAGGCTTCTCCTTCCAACTTTCTTGCTCTCCCAGCCTTACGGGTTCCATATTTGGGTGTCTGGGTGCTCTTGTAGTGAATCCTCACCCGTGGCGAAAATGCCTTGTCCCCGTCAGCACCATCGCCATGCCAAGGCGGTTGGCTGCTTCGATGACTTCGGGGTCGCGGATGCTGCCACCCGGTTGAATTACCGCGGTGATGCCGGCCTCGGCCATCTCCTCTACGCCGTCTGGAAAGGGAAAGAAAGCGTCGGAGGCGGCCACGCAGCCTTTGGTCTCCTTGTAGGCCTTCATTCGCGCGAGCTTAGAGGAATCCACGCGGCTCATCTGTCCCGCGCCCACTCCGACCGTGCCATCGCTGTCGCCAAAGACGATGGCGTTGCTCTTGACGTGTTTGCAGACGCGCCACGCGAGATCCATCGCGTCCATTTCGCCTTTCGTGGGCTTGCGCTTCGTGACGACCTTTCGCTCCTCCTCGCGGGAGAACAGGTCCGGTGTCTGGACGAGCAGCCCTCCGGCGACGCGCTTGTAGTCCCATCCCGGGAAAGGGTCCTGGTCTTTGAGCGTCACCACGCGCAGGTTCTTCTTGCGGCCGAGTATTTCAAGAGCCTTGGCGTCAAACTCAGGAGCGACGACGATTTCCAAAAAGAGATCTGAAAGCGCCGTGGCCGCTTCGCCGGTGCATGTCGTGTTAAAGGCAACGATGCCGCCGAATGCCGAAGCGGGGTCAGTCTCCCTGGCCCGCCTAAACGCCGAGGCCGCGTCCTTGCCGCGAGCCGCTCCGCAGGGATTGGTGTGTTTGATTATGGCGCAGGAGGGCTTCGGAAGATCGCAAATAAGGGCCCACGCGCCTTGCAGGTCAATCAGGTTATTGAAGGAGAGCTCCTTGCCCTGGTGCTGGACTAACCCGCCAAGGAACCCGTCGCTATCGCGGTAAAAAGCCGCTTCCTGCTGCGGATTTTCCCCGTACCTGAGGTCCTGCGCCTTTCTGAAGAAGAGAGGAAGAAAGGCGGGGAAGGTCTCTTCTCCCTTGAGCAGTTTGCCGTCAGCCGCTTGGGCCTGGCTCAAATACCTGGCGATCGCTCCATCGTAAGCGCTCGTTCTCTCGAAGGCCTTTGCGGCGAGCCGAAGCCGGGTGGGAAGGCTCACGCCGCCATCCTTTTCGATTTCGGCTTGGACGGCGCCGTAGTCCTTGGGATCAACAAGCACGACGACCGATTCGAAATTCTTTGCCGCCGACCGGACCATCGAGGGACCGCCGATGTCAATGTTCTCGACGGCCTCTTCGACCGTGGCGCCGAGCCTCCCGCTCACCTGCTCGAATGGATAGAAGTTGACCAATACCAGGTCAATTGCGCCGCCACCGAGCCTTTCAAGGTCCTTCATGTGTTCCGGGATGCGCTTGGCCAGGATGCCGCCGTGGACCCGCGGATGGAGCGTCTTGACCCTTCCCTCCATCACCTCGGGCGAGCCGGTGTATTCGCTCACGTCCTTGACCGCTAGGCCGCCTTCGCGAAGGACTTTGGCGGTGCCTCCGGTCGAAAGCATTTCGACTCCCTGCGATGCGAGAAACTGGACGAAGGGCAGAAGGCCGTCTTTGCGGGATACCGAAACGAGGGCGCGGCGGATAGTGACGATGCTCATGGATGTTCTCCTGTTATTGCTTTCTCACTGCTTCGTCCCGCCCGCGTGGTAAAAAGGCGTCGCAGCAATATCGCCATCCATCGCCTTCCAGATGAAGAACCACATTTTTGCGGCGTCCGAGACGGCGTGAGAAGCTATGGTTTGTACGACCGCGAAAGCGTTCGACCTATCGTCGAATGTCTCGGACGAGACGGCCTTGCCGGATGGGTAATAGCAGAAGAGCAGCGCCTCCCTGTAACGGTCCTGGCCTTTGAACCGCCGTTGGAAATAGGCGTCAGCGTCGCCCGTCATCTCGGGGTTGTCGTAGCCGTCAAAGGCGATGGGCATTTGGGGAAGCTTGCGCTCCATGTACTTCGCGTAATCGTCTCGTATAGCCGTGATTTTAGGATTGTCCGAATCCCGAAGCGGATCGTTAAGAAGAAAAGCCAGCGCGGCGACGCGCCCGAAACGATAGGCGACCTCTTCAAATGGGGCTTGGCGCTTGGGCAGTTCGGCCATCGCGGCGATCTCTTCCTGAAGAGCGCTGATGAGCACCGGGGCAGGCTGCCGCCCCTCCTTCTCCACCGTTTCTTGAACTCCGTGGTCAACGTACTGGCGGTAAGAGGAGAGAACGCCGCGCAGAGAGACCGGCGCAAGCTTGAGGGATGATGACGTCATCTTGGCCAGCACGCCCGGCCCGAAGGCGGAGACCGGAACGGAGGCCAGAAGAAGCGCCACCGCCCCGGCAAAAAGGGCGATCAGGCCATGTTGCGGATGATCACGTCGCCAAATTCGGAGCACTTTACTTCCTTTGCGTCCTTGACTCCCTCGGCCTTCATCAGGCGGGCGAAGTCGTAGGTGACGGTGTGGGCTGCGATAGACCGCTCGATGCCGTTAATTATCAAGTCAGCCGCTTCGTTCCATCCTAAAAAGCGGAACATCATCTCGCCGGACAATATCTCCGAGCCCGGGTTCACCTTGTCCAGGTTGGCGTACTTGGGGGCGGTCCCGTGGGTGGCCTCAAAAATGGCGTGGCCAGTGACGTAGTTGATGTTTCCGCCGGGCGCAATCCCGATGCCGCCGACCTGGGCCGCGAGAGCGTCGGAAAGATAATCGCCGTTCAGGTTGAGCGTCGCGATGACGTCGAACTCATCCGCGCGCGTGATGGTCTGCTGAAGGGTGATGTCGGCGATCGTGTCCTTCATCAGAAGCTTCTGCTTCCATTTGCCGTCGCCGTGGGTCGGCCAGAGCTTGAGCGTCTCCTCGACCTCCCTGACGATCTCCGCCTTCTTGTCGGGAGCGAACATGTTGAAACCGGGCTCGATCTGCTTGGCGTTCTCTTCGTTGCTCAGAGACGGGTCGTGCTCCTTGTTGCCGAGGATCCAGGACTCGCGCTGCGTGACGGTTTCGTTGCGGAATTCGGTCGCGGCCACTTGGTAGCCCCAGTCCTTGAAAGCGCCCTCGGTGAACTTCATGATGTTGCCCTTGTGGGTGAAGTTCACGCTCCTGCGCTTCTGATCGAGGGCGTACTTGATGGCGGCGCGGCAGAGGCGTTTGCTCCCCTCTTCAGATACGGGCTTTATTCCGATGCCGGAGGATTCGGGGAAACGGATTTTCTTGACGCCCATCTCCTTCATGAGAAACTCGATGACCTTTTTCACCTCGGGGCTGTAGGCCTTCCACTCGATGCCGGCGTAGATATCCTCGGTGTTCTCTCTGAAGATCACCATGTCAACTTTCTCTGGGTGTTTCACGGGGCTTGGAACGCCGGTGAAATACTTGACTGGCCTGAGGCAGACGTAAAGGTCCAGAATCTGCCTCAGAGCAACATTCAACGAACGAATGCCGCCGCCTATCGGCGTCGTCAAAGGCCCTTTGATGCCGACGAGGTACGTTTTGAAGGCCTCGACAGTGTCGTCCGGCAGCCACTCGCCGAACTTGTGGAAGGCCTTCTCCCCGGCGTAGACCTCCATCCACGCGATCTTTTTCTTCCCGCCGTAGGCCTTGGCGACGGCGGCGTCGAGGACGCGCTGGGCGGCGCGCCAGATGTCGGGGCCGGTGCCGTCGCCTTCAATGAATGGAAGAATCGGGTTATCTGGAACGTTCAAAACCCCGTTCTTCATAGTGATCGGGGCGCCGTCTTTCGGGGGAACCACATTCTTGAACGCAGTCACCTTGGCCTCCTATACCGTGCGAATTTTAAACGTTACATCGGCGCTCTTTCCGCCTTGCAACAGAGGACGGGCAAAGCCGCCGCGCCTTTTCGAGCAAAGAGTATAACCTACGCGGTTTTAGGGGTCAAACGGACG
>JBBIMN010000225.1:0-4088 GCA_037444385.1 Acidobacteriota bacterium
ATGAAGAACCTCGCGCTGCATCGCGGGCAAATGCCCAAGCGCATCCTCAACGGCCAAGCGCAATTTGCCTTCGTCAATGCCATCCGGCGGGACGGAGCAAGAGACGGCCGGCTCCTGTCTCTCATCTTCTGCCAGAGCATCGAGAGAACCGGCCTTTTCTTTAGATGACCGGAATGAATCCAGCGCCACGTTGTGCGCAACGCGAAAGATCCACGTCTTGAGTCCGCTCGATCCCCTGAAGCGGCGAAGCCCTTTCAAAACTTTGAGGAACGTTTCCTGGCAGAGATCCTCGGCTTGGGCGCGGCTTGGCGCCATCCGCATCAATAGGCCAAGGACGTAAGGCTCATAGTGGGCCATGATCGCTCCAAATGCGGTTTGGTCTCCGCCCTGAAACCTTCGGACCAGTTCCGGTTCTCCCGCCAGCTTCTCCATCCCTCTTCCGCCTATGAGCGGGACGCGCCGCGTTGACGGGCGGCGCCTCCTTGAGTGGCACGAGGGACCTTGCAGGTCCCAACGGCGTTAACGCCAACGTCAAGGAGCTGAAGCGCCGTCATTCGGAGCTTCATGGAAGGCAATATAGCCATGGACGAGCTGCCCGATTGCCACGAAAGCCACGAACAGGCCCCACACCGCCGCTTCGGCCCCCGCGTTGATATAGAGCGCTATCGAAAGCCCGATGCCGACGAAAAGGGTCACTATGCCGCGATACTTGCGAGAGCGGCCGGTTCTGCAACTGTAGTTCGCATCGGGCTTTTCCTGTATGGCGGCCGGCAGGATGCCCTTCTCTATGGCGGCTAGCCGCTCCTGGCTGCGCATGACGCTCTTATGGTACTCGACCCACATGATGACGGCGACGATCAGAAATCCGGTCCCGAAGACCGTTATGACGGATACGACCGCAGTGAGATCCAACATGGTCCACCTCCTTCAGGTTGCTTGGACGCAAGAAAGGCCGCTTCGGTTTCACGCCCCCTTATCGGCTGGTCAAGATTTCTCCGATGGCTCTTTGTAGCCGGCGCCGTCCAGGTACCAGCCCACCGTGGCGCCAGAGCCGTCCAAAAAGAAAAGCCGTTTCTGGTTGAGGTGGCGGGCCACCGCGCCCGCGTCTTGCTCTCTTTCGGCAAACTGCATGGCGAGCCATTTCTCGCGGTCAACGAAAAGGCTGTCGTTCCGAGGCTTCGGCGAAAGCAGAATGCGGCTGGAGATAAGGCCTTCATAGAGCACGGTATCTTTGAGATGCAACGCCTGGATGCGGCTTTCCTCCTGAGGATTTGGCGGAAAAAAGCGGGCCCGCGCCCAGACAATAAGAAGAACCAGTACGATAACCGCGACGACCCCTCCCGCCCAGGCCAGAATAGTCTCCCCCTTTCTGGAGAGGTGAAACCGCGTCCGTTTTCCGCCCCGGTCTCTTCGCGCCGTTTTCTTCTTCTTTGCCATGTTCTCTCCTCACCAAAGTTGCCGTGCCAAATCTACAACGCGATTCTACCATACGCCCAGGTGCTCCATGCTAGAATGCGGGTGGAGGAACTGATGGCGCGGACGAAGATACTCTGCACCTTGGGGCCAGCCAGTGAAACGGAGGCTGCCATAGAGGAGCTTGTGAACGCGGGGATGTCAGCCGTGAGGCTCAATTTCTCTCATGGCACGAAGGCCAAGCACTACGAGAGGATGCACACGGCGCGGGCGGTTGCAAGGAAAGCCGGCTGCCGCCTGGCCGTTCTGATGGACCTGCAGGGCCCCAAGATTCGGCTCGGAACCTTCAAGGGCGGCGACGCCGTGTTGGAGCGGGGCGCCGCGTTCACGCTGACCACGCGCCCGGTCATCGGCGACGCCGCCCGCGCCTCCACGACTTACGAGGCTTTGTCTCATGACGTTCGGCGAGGCTCTCGGATTTTTCTCCAGGACGGCTCGCTGGAACTTCTGGTCCAAAGGGTGCAGGGAACGGAGGTCCTCACGGAGGTCGTTCGCGGCGGCACGGTCCGCAACCGCCAGGGCATCAACCTGCCCGGGACTCCATTGAGGACGCCATCCTTGACGGCCAAGGACCGCTCCGACCTCGACTTCGGCTTGAGCCACAAAGTTAACCTGGTAGCCCTCTCCTTCGTCCGCCATGCCAGTGACGTGCAGGGGTTGCGCCGCATCGTCAGCCGTTGCCCCAAGCCGCCATGGATCGTCGCCAAGATAGAGAAACAGGAAGCTCTCGACGAACTTGAAGCGATCCTCGATGCGGCCGACGGGGTTATGGTGGCTCGCGGCGACCTGGGCGTGGAAGTGGGACTGGAGCGCGTTCCCGAAATTCAAAAGCGGGTCATCGCGGAGGCCACGCGGCGCGGGCGCTTTTCGATTACGGCCACGCAGATGCTCGAATCAATGATAGACCACCCGCGTCCGACGCGGGCGGAGGTTTCCGACGTGGCAAACGCCGTTTTCGATGGCGCGGACGCTTTGATGCTCTCCGCCGAGTCGGCCGTCGGCGCCTACCCGGCGCGAGCGGTTGAAACCATGCGCAGTATAGCCGAGGAGGCGGAGAACTCAGACTTTTATGGAACCGTTTTTCAGGGTTTCGCCCGCGTCGGCGGTTTTCACCGCGCGGCCAGCTACGCCGCTACGAGCGCCGCGCGGGAATTGGGAGCGGCGGCTTTAATCTCCATTACACCTACAGGGCGGATGCCGCGCCTTTTGTCGCGTTTCAGGCTCTCATTGCCAATCCTGGCGTGCAGCGCGAGCGACGCCGTGCTTGACAGGCTGGCCCTCGTTTGGGGCGTCGTTCCATTGAAGATCGGCCCCTCCCGCCACGCCGAACGCGCCATCGAGGGAGCGCTCAGGGCGGCCAGGGCATCAGGGCTTGTGCAGAGCGGTCAGGACGTGGTTGTAACGCTGTCCATGTTGTCAGGCGGATCGGAAGCGACCAACGTTGTAAAACTGCACCGCGTCTAAGCAAGCGGTGTGAATAAGGAGAGACCGCAATGCGCACAAGATCTCTTTGCCTGCCCATTGTCACACTGACGCTGATGGCTACAACGGCGTGCACCTCTCGAATGGAGGCTGATCAGATCAAGGATGCAAGCTCGCTCTTGAACGCGCAGCATTTCAAGCTCATGGTCCAGTGTGAGGACAAGCGCCTTGAGCCTTACATCTACGAGGACGCATGGCGTGTGCTCGGCGCGGTCCTGCCGCTGACCGAAGGAGAGAACGCCACCGGCACAATAGAGGTGACTTTCACCAGCGACACGGGAAATGCCGCGATCGGAACCGGCATAGGCTTCGGACACGCCTCCGGCGGCGGATGGTACAGCGGCGGCCACATGTCAAGCGTCGGCGTGGGCATCGGCGGCGCGGGAGATCTCACGTGGCAGAACAGCATGATGATGGTCGTCGTGAAAGGCGGTGACGAGCGGAGGCTATGGAGCGCCCGTTACCAGCACAGGGGAAATGTTGGATTTGGCGGAGCCGGAGGCCACGGGGCTGCGGCGGCAAGAAGCTGCCTTGACGCCATCACCGAGCATCTTCGCCAGGCGCTTGCCGGCGCCGGTGGAAAAATCACCTCTTCCCCCACGCCGCCGAGAACGAGCCCGACAAAGGCCGATTGAACGGAACCGCGAGGAAACGAAGCGCCTTCCGAGTTGGGAGGGGGGGGATTTTCGCGCCCCCCGCATTATCATCGAGAAAAGGCGGAGGGCAAGACCACAGCCGCGTTGACAGAAGGCCGAGATGCTGGCACAATGGAGGCGGGAGGTGGCAATGCTCCGTGGCGTTAGGTCCCTCCGGGTCGGAGAGCTCCTTTCCATCCTCGGCGACGTCTACAAAGACCACGAGACTGGCACGCTTGTTTTCCAGAACGGCCCCGTGGCCAAGTACCTGTACGTGGAGGAGGGGCAAGTCATCTTCGCCGCCTCCAATGCTCCAGATGACAAATTCACCCATATCCTCGTCGAACAGGGCAAGCTCTCGGAAGAGCAGCTCAAGATGGCGCAAGAGAAGAGGGGCGACCGGACCATCGGCAAAACCCTCGTTGATCTGGGCTTCCTCGCTTCCACGGACCTTCTGGACTCGCTAATAAAACAGGTTTACCGCGTCGCCTGTTCGGT
>JBBIMN010000226.1:0-4061 GCA_037444385.1 Acidobacteriota bacterium
CACGTCCATCGCCACGCGCCAGCCGACGTTCTGCTCGTTCTTGAAGTCGGCGTTGTAGAGCTTGAGGCCGATCACGGAGAAGTTCTTCTCTATTGACGGCACGCTGAAGCTCGTCGCCATGTTGCCGTGGCTGTCCACCTGGAAAGTGCCGTCCAGGTTCGTGTCTATGAGCGGTACGCGCTCGACGCTCAAGGCGTACTTGGCCACCATGCTGGAACCGCAGATACTCAGGTCCATCGTCTTGATCTTTAGGTCGGCTATTCCCAAGGGAATGGTGGCACCTATAGTTTGAGAGGTGATTTTTCCTTCAAGGCCCGAAGGCCCGATCGCCCAGCCAGTGATATCCGGCGTAGGCAATGTGGTTATGGGGAGATTGAAGGCGTACAGCGCCAGCGAGCCGCTCTTGACGTAGAGGCCGGTCCAAGCGGCCCCGGTACCGGTGGAGCTGCACGGGTCGCCTGACGGCGCGCTGCCCTGAGTCCTGCTCAGGTCGAGCACCAGCCCGACGCCCTTCAGCTTGAAGCCCGAAAGGCCGATGTCGGCGGAGGAGATCGTCAGGCTGTCGCTATAATAGTCGCCGGCCGGGGTGATCGGAGCGGTGACGTCCCATTGAAGCGCGCTCAGCGGCGTTATCCCAGCGAAAGCTGAAACCCCGAGGCGCAGCGTCGCTTCCATTGAAGAAGAGGAACCGGCCGTCGCCTTGAGGTGCTTGACCGAGCCGGTGAGGCCTACAACCTCGATGTCCTTGCTCACGTCCTCGTCAAGCACGGCGCCGTCAGCCACCCGGCGGCCATCCCCTGAACCACCGAGGTGCCAGTTGGAGAACGTCACCGGCACGAAGATGTCCTGCGTCCCGCTCGGGCCTTCTGGAAGTTTCAGGTGGAGCTTTCCGCTTCCGGAGGCTGTTCCGTCGGAAGCAAGAGTGAAGTCGCTCCCCAAATCTCCGATTTTGAAGTCGCCGTCTTTCGTGGGGAAAGTGATGCCGCAAGGCTTGCTCGGGTCGTGGGGAACGACGTCGTACTGCACGGCAGGCGACTCGACGTTGTGATCGGGCGGCTCGCTGGCGATGACAGATATAAGAAGCGGCATGCTGGCCGCCGAGAATTGGAGCGCCTTTGATCCCGCCACGGTCGCGCCGCTCGCGCCAGATCCTTCGGACGCGCTGACGACCGAGCCCAGCGCAGCCATTCCTAGCGCCGAGGGGCGAAGGACCGTGAAGAGGGAGCTCCCCGCTCCTCCACCGCCTCCGCTGGCGCTCATGCCGCCGGAATCGCTGGAAGAACCTCCACCTACCGACGTGCCGTAGCCGTCGCTTATCACCCAGACGTGGACCTTCAGGTCGTGCGGATGGCCCGTGAGAGCCGCCGGAAGCGCCGGAGACTCGATCTGAACGGTGGCGTTCGGCTCCCTTCCACCGGGGCCGATGTTCATGTCGCTTCCGGGAATGTCCACCCCGTCAACGTTCCACGTGACTCCTATCGTCCCCTTGCCACAATAGGAAAGCGTGGCGATGGCCGTGAAGGAGTCGCTACAGTCGGAAACCTGCGGCGGCTTCTCGGAGTGCCCGGGGAACGACGTGACGGCGACGCTGGCCAAATGCAGCCTGCCGTTCGCCACCGCGTCCTCCGGCTGTTGAACGTCTATCGAAGTGCAGGCGACCAGGTAGGCGTTGGCGCCGCTGACAACGCCTGAGAGCGACGCTGGCAGAGGAGCTTTGGCCAGAACCGGAAACCCGCCCGCCGGTGTGGATGCGCCGCTCATGCTGACGGCCACCACCGGGAATGCCCCGGCGTTCTTGCCGCTGTAGTTTGCGGCCTGCGGCTGGGCCAACAGCGCGGAAAGGGCCGAGGAATATAGGCTGGAACCGTTCAAGACTCCGGGCACGGTGCCGTCATGCTTCTCCGGGTCGGCCGAGGCGTAAATCTGGATGTTGTAATTCCCGGCGTGCCTGTAAACGTGCTGGAGCGGCTGGCCGCTGATTGTAAGTGGAATCGCCGCTGCCCCCGATGCGGGGCTGTCAACGGTCAAATTGTCAACCTCGCCGTCTCCCCATGACAGATAGAGGTTGCCGTATTGGGTAAGGAAGCCGCTGGGCTGTACTTGGATCGGAACGCTGACACCGCCGACGTCAGAATAGACAGTCTGCCATTGGGTTGGCCCGCTTATAGAGACGGATACCGGATACGGCGAGCGCGAGGTATCAATGCTGCCCGACAGCAAGATCACATTGCCGGCGAGCGGGACCAGGCCGCTGCCCTGGGCCTGAACCTGTATGGCGCTTGGCTGGGCCGCCTTTGAACAGTCGCCCAGCCCCTGCGCCTTGTTAGGCAACAACAGCGGATATTGGTCGCTGCTCTCGGCCTCCTCCTCGTCGCCTGTCACTGGGTTCTTCCAGAACCCCTTGACCTGCCACAGGGCGTTGGCGTGGCCCGTTGCCAGGATGCCCGCCAATTCTATCGCTGGCAGTGCTGGCGAATTGCTCGCGGAATTCATGGCGGCGAGCAGCGTGTTCATCTGAACCTGTGTAGGCCCCGCGCTCTTGTAAACAATTGGAGTGGCGGACTGCTGCGCGCTGCCGTTGGAGGAGACGGGTGGCTGGTAAAGAGATCTAACCTCAGATGGAGACATGGTGACTGGCTTGGGCGGCGTCCAGTTGAACATGGGGAGCGCCGAGCCGTTCGGCAGGTTTTGCAGGAAGGCGGCCGTGACGCGGTAGTAGGGTTTGTCGGAGGGGGTCTGCGCCTGGGCAAGCACCTTGCCGTCCTTGTCTTTGATGGACATGACGAAGTAATTCGCGACGCCGGGGTTCTGCTCGTACCATGAAAAGAGGGCGTCCTTCTGGACTATCGGCGGGTCGTCGCCCATATGAACGGTGACAAACTCGTCGCCCCCCTGGTGATTCGGCGACCAGAGCACAATATGGCCGTGGGGCTTGATGACCTGCACCGGCAGGCGGATGCCCGTCGCCGGCGAAATGATAGGCGCGGCGCCTTTCGCCGGCACGACGCGTATGCCGCCCGGGCCTTTGTTTCCCTGGCCATTCGTGTTGCGGGCCTGCGCGAGCCGCACGCCCTCAAGCGCCGAGGGCGATACAAGAACCGTAAGCTGGGCGCGCTGAGTATCGAGCACAACGGGTGGCCCAAGGTTTTGGAGGTCCGGCCCAAAATCCACGCCCATCCCCGGCCCAAATGCAAAGCCGTAAAGCTGGAGCGTGTAGGTCTTTCCCGGTTCCAGATCCTGGGGCGTTACCCTGTCCACGCGCGGAGGCGGCCCCTGGGGCGGGACGCCTGGAAGAACGATGAAAGCGCCGGGAAACCGCTGCGTCTGGCGCCCGTCGTCGCTTACGAGGGTATAGGGGCCCGGCGATGCGGTTGGAGAGATTGCCAGCGTAAAGGTTCCGCCTGTTGGAAAGTTTCCAGTAGGCGGGCCTCCAGAGCACTGCAAGTTGGAAACCGCGAGCCCGCCTGGGACGAATGACAACCGAAGCCTCGGCGTACACGGCAATCCCTGCGCCGTGACGTTTAGCGTCTGGCCCTGCTGGCCGGTGTTTGGCGTTAGAAACACCACCGCCGCGCGTTGAGGCGCTGGCGTCACGATGAAGGCGGAGGGCACTTGTATGGTGCGCTGTCCGCCATAGATCACCGCCGTCATCGTGTATGGTCCCGGCGGCGCATTCGGATCTATGGCGAGGGTAAATGTAGGATTGGATATTGCCGCCGCAAGCGTAGCGGCCTGCTGCTGGCAATGCAGGCCGCTGGCCTGAAGGCCTGGAGGCGAAAACGAGAGCGAGACGATGCCCTGGCAGGGCAATCCCTGGGCAGTGACGGAGAGCGTCTGGCCCTGCTGGCCCGTGTTGGGTGTCAATTGGACGTTCGCCGGCGCACCGGCGGTTTGGCCCATCGTGGCGATGGCCACCAACGCCGCCACCAGGGCCGCCAATCCATTCCCCCCCAGGAACAGGCGCTTCAGCCAACCAACCATTTTGCTCCTCCTTCGGGCGAAGAATTGACGAGCACTTCATGGTTCCAGGGGAAGCGGGAAGGGCCCGAAGCGGCCCCTCC
>JBBIMN010000227.1:0-4048 GCA_037444385.1 Acidobacteriota bacterium
TCTGGACGAACCCTTCGCCGGCATTGACCCGATAGCCGTCGCCGATATTCAGAGGACGATTCTTCAGCTCAAGACCAGGGGGATAGGTGTGGTCGTCACCGACCATAACGTTCGGGAAACATTGAAAATAACCGACGAGGCTTATATTATTAGCGAGGGGAGTATTTTTCGGCACGGAACGCCGCAAGCGCTTGCCAGCGATCCTGATGTCAAGCGCATTTATCTTGGAGAAGGTTTCGCCCTGGATTGACATGACGCTTCAGCAGAAGTTGAGCCTCAAGCTCCAGCAGAGAATGGTCCTGACGCCGTCGCTTCAGCAGGCGATACGGCTGCTGCAGTTGACCCGCCTGGAGCTGGAGGACGAGGTCACGCAGGAGATTGAAACGAACCCGGTCCTCGAGGAGGCCACTACCATCGAGGAGCCTGAAGGGCAGGAGGCGTCCGACAAGCAGGCGGCCGCGGAGGAGACCGCCGAGGTTGACCCCATGGAAAGCTACGCGGAAAAGATTGACGTGGAATCGTACTTCCAGGATTACCTGGAAACGGCGATGAAACACCGCGGAGATTCGGCCGAGGTTCCAGAGGACTCTCCCGACGCCGAAAGGTATCTGTCCAAGCCTGAGAGCTTGGCGGACCACATGGAGTGGCAGATAGCCCTTTCGCGCCTGTCTCAAGCGGAGCGCCACGTGGCAAGGGCCATCGTCGGTAATCTGCGCGAGGACGGCTATCTGATGTTGAGCGTGGATGAGGTGGCGTCCATAGCCGGCTGCGACATCCAATTCGCCCAAGAGGTTCTTTGTATCGTCCAGAGAATGGACCCGGTCGGCGTCGCGGCCAGGGATCTCAGGGAGTGCCTGCTCGTCCAGTTGGACGAGCTGTATAAGGGCGAGAATCTCGCGGCGGCAATAGTCCGCGACCACTTCGACGCGCTGGACCACCTGTCCGAGGAGCAGATCGCGCAGTTGGCCGGGCGAAAACCGGACGAGGTCCACGACGCCATGGCGGTGATCCGCCACTTGGACCCGAAGCCGGGGCTAAGGTACAACAACCCGGTCAATCCGGTGATCGAGCCGGACGTGATCGTTGAAAAGGATGGGGATGCATACCGAGTAAGGCTCAACGAGGATGGAATGCCCAAGCTCAGAATATCCTCCCGCTACCGCTCGATGGCGGAATCGGGGGTGACGGAAGCCGACGCCCAGACCTACCTCAAGGAAAGGGTCCGCTCGGCCCTATGGTTCTTGAAGGGCATAGAGGAACGCCACCGGACGATCTACAACGTGGCATCGCAAATCGTCGAATTTCAGAAGGACTTTCTGGACAAGGGGCGCGCCTTCATGAAGCCGCTGATTCTAAGGGACGTGGCCGACAGGGTGGGGGTCCACGAATCCACGGTCAGCCGGGTCGTTTCCAACAAGTACATGCAGACCCCCCGCGGAATACTTCCGATGAAGTACTTCTTCACTACGGGCATAAGCACACTCGATGGAATAGACGTCTCCGCCATGAAGGTCAAGGAGCGAATAAAGACTCTCATCGAAGGCGAAAGCTCTACATCGCCGCTCAGCGACCAGCGGTTGGCGGACATCCTTAAAAGGGAGGGCATTCTGCTCGCAAGAAGGACAGTGGCGAAGTACCGGGAAGAGCTGAACATCCTCACATCCGCGCGCCGAAGGGCGCCCGCAGGGACTTAACTTTTGAAAGGAGGGAGTTATGAACGTTGACTTCTCCGGAAAGAACGTGGCCGTCACCGACGCGCTGAGGGCCAAGGCCCAGAAGAAGATCGCCAAGCTGGAAAGGTTCACCGGCCCCATGGTCTCCGCCCATGTTTCATTGCAGGTTGAACGCCGCGTGCACCACGCTGAATTGATGATCCACTGTTCGCACGACCGCATATACAAGGCAAAGGGAATGGCCGAGGACATGTACATGGCGATCAACGAGGCGGCGGACGCCATAGAGCAGCAGGCCAAGAAGGACAAGGGCCGCCGCTTGAGCGGGCGAAACAGGAGCATCGCTGAAACGGAGGGTTCCGAGGGAGAGCCCGAGGAGGAACCGGAACCCGCGACGCGCCAAAGAGGGGCTCTTCCTAAGAGGCGCGGCGACCTCTTCCTTCCAAAACCGATGAGCATCGAGGACGCCAAGCTCGCGCTTAGCGAGCTTCGGGCGCCGCTGGTCGTCTTCAGAGACGCAAAGAGCGGCAAGCTCCAGGTGCTCTTCAGGGACGAGCAAGGGGAGCTTGCCGCCGTAGAGGCGCCGGGGAAAACGTGAGAGTCCTCAACGGCCAGGAATTCCGCCCGCGGCTGTCGGTGCGCCAGTTTATGGACTCCTTCAAGGAGCTCGAACTGGAATTGATAGCCGGACACGCGGGGCTTGACAGGGAGATAGGCAACCCGCGCATCCAGAAGCCGGGATTGGGCCTCGCCGGTGATCCGGAATACATCCACCCAGATAGAATTCAAATCCTCGGGGCCACCGAGATCAATTACCTCGCGCGGCACGCCGGGCCGGACCAGAGCCAAACGCTGGAAACCGTCCTCAAACGGGGCGTCTGCCTCTTTCTCGTGACCAAGGGGTTGACGCCCACGCCGGTTCTCGTGGACGTGGCCAACGCCACCGGCACGCCGCTCATGCGCTCTCCAAAGACAAGCTCGTATGTCATAGGCGTCATCACCGACAGCCTTCTGGACATCATGGCGCCGAGGCTTACGACACACGGCTCCTTCCTGGACGTTTACGGGGTCGGCCTGCTGCTGGTGGGGGAAAGCTCCGTAGGCAAATCGGAAAGCGCGCTTGACCTGGTGGTGCGCGGTCACCGGCTGGTCAGCGACGACATCGTGGAGATCAGGCGGCGCGGCGAAATCCTTGTCGGGCAAGCACCCGAGATGTTGCAGTACCACATGGAGCTTCGGGGCGTCGGCATAGTAAACATCAAGGACCTTTTCGGCGTGGTGGCCACCCAGGCGCAGAAAGAGGTTGACTTGGTCGTGGAACTTGAGGCGTGGCGGGAGGGCGGGGCTTATGACCGGCTCGGCGTTGACGAACCGCAGATCAGCATTCTCGGCGTCTCCTGCCCATTCCTTCTTCTGCCCGTGGCGCCGGCGCGCAACATCACGATCCTTTTGGAAGTGGCGGTCAGAAATCTTCTTTTGAAACGCAAAGGCATCAATTCGGCCCAGACTTTCGCAAAGCTTCACATGGAGCGCATGGCTTCGCCAAAAGATGAACCGTAAAACGCTGTACGTAGTTACCGGAATGTCGGGGGCGGGTAAAACCCAGGTGATCCGTTGCCTGGAGGACTCCGGCTTTTACTGCGTCGAGCACCTCCCCCTCGACCTTTTCCCGAAGTTCATGGATCTCCTCGAGGGTTCGTCGGCTCGCTCGTGGCTTTGGGGCTTGACCTTCGGGAAGCGGCGCTGGATGCTAAATTCCCCCAGATTTACACGGCGCTGATGGGCTCTCCAAACAACGTCCACATCATCTTCGTCGAAGCCTCCGACGAGATTCTTCTGCGGCGCTTTTCGGAGACCAGGCGCCCTCATCCCCTCTCGCCCCGCGGCACTGTTGAGGAAGGCATCGCGCTGGAGCGGTCCAGGCTGGCGCAGATCCGCGAGAAGGCGGGCTGGATACTGGACACATCCGGCATCACGATTCACGAGCTTCGAGCCCGAATCCGCGACGGAATCGCCTCCATCGCGGAGCGCTCGGGACTCACGGTAAACATCGTCTCGTTCGGATTCGCCTACGGCCTGCCGCCGGAAGCCTCGCTCGTCTTCGACGTGCGGTTTCTGCCGAATCCGTTTTTCGTGCCCGAGTTGAGGCCCTTGACCGGAGAAGACGACGCGGTCTACCGCTACGTCACCGAAGGGGAGGAGGGGGCCTCGTTCCTTGCGAGCCTGAATTCCTTCCTGGGATTTCTTCTCCCGCGCTTTCAGAGAGAGGGCAAGGCCTATCTCACGGTCTCTATCGGGTGTACCGGAGGGCGCCATCGTTCGGTGGCAATAGCAAAATCGCTGTACAATACTCTTCGCGAGCGGAAGGAGATCAC
>JBBIMN010000228.1:0-1972 GCA_037444385.1 Acidobacteriota bacterium
ATTCGGCCGCCGCTGCATCCCGCGGGGCGGCGTTGCCCGGGCTTGGCGTACGGCAAGTACGCCGGCGTCCTCGCGCCTTGCCCGGCGGGCGCGCCGGCGCCCTCGGTGCGTCACCGTATTTCCGAAACTGAGCACTTAGCCCTTCCCAAACCCTTCCTTCCTTGAGTAGGCGGCTACGACCGTGGCGTTCATACCGCCTCGGGCGTTGAAGACGCCTGACAGCGAAGCGCGCTTTGGCTTGCACGCCTTAACCACGTCGCGAAGTACGCGGTTGACGACGTTCTCGTAGAAAATGCCAACGTTCCGGTAGGCCAGGAGGTGTTCCTTGTAGGACTTCAGCTCTATGCAGGCTTTGTCCGGCTCGTACCTCAAGACCAGAAGGCCGAAATCGGGAAGTCCCGTTTTGGGGCAAACCGACGTGAACTCCGGCGCCTCGATGGTTACTTCGTAGCCGTTGAATTGGTTGGGCCATGTCTCAATGGCCGGAAGTTTTGCGTCCAGCCCCTTCTTGGCGTGTTCCTTCGTGTATTTGGACATGAGCTCTCCTAATTTAGCCGCGGATAGACGCGGATAAACACGGATACAGCTTAAGGATAAAGATGAAAGGCTCTCCTATCCGCAATTCACTTGTTCCCTTCCACCAAATTCGCCAGTTTCCCGGACTTCTTCATCGCCATCAAGTCGTCGCATCCGCCCAGATGGCGGCCGTCCAGGAATATCTGCGGGACGGTCTGGCGGCCCGACCGCTTCTCGCATTCGTCCCACCGCTCCGGGTGCTCGTCCAGGTTGACCTCTTCGAAAGAGACATCTATCGAGCGCAAAAGCTCCTTTGCCGCCTTGCAATAGGGACAATCTGTCATGGTGTAGACGGTGACCTTCGCCATCAAGCCACCTCCAGCGGCCTAAGTGTAGCACAAGACGTGGCCTTGCGGCCGGGAAAGGGTGGAGAGCGTAGAGTTGAGAGAAAGAGCAGCACATTGCCTCTCAAAGCTCAACAATCATTCCTTAATCTATCACCCATCATCCGCTTCTTCGGCCAGCGCTTCCTGGACCTTTTCGATAAGCTCGGCGCGCTTGAAGGGTTTGTGCAGGTAGCCCTTCACTCCCTCCGCTATCAAGGCCCGCGCCTTTTCGTCCACGCTGTAACCGGTGACCAGAATGGCGCGCACGGACGGGCGGGCCGCCTTCATGGCCCTGAAAACGTCGAGCCCGCTCATCTGCGGCATAACCATGTCAAGAAGGACGAGGTCCACCGCTTCCGGCGCCGTCAGAAAATATTCAACCGCCTCCTGTCCGCTGGAAAAAGCTGCCACCTCGTGCCCAATGTTTTCGAGAAGCTCGGCGACGACCTCCAGGATTGCCGGCTCGTCGTCAACCACCATTATCCGCGCTGGCTTGAGCGATGCGCCGGAAGTCTCCGGCTTCGGCGGTTCATGCGCCTCTTTCTCGGCAACTGGAAGCGTGATGGTCACGGTTGTGCCTTCGCCCGAGGTGCTCGTGACGCTTATCGCCCCGCCGTGGCTCTGGACGGCGCCGTAGACGCTGGCAAGCCCGAGGCCGGTCCCGCGCTCCGGCCCTTTGGTTGTATAAAAGGGTTCGAAAAGATGCTGCTGTTCCTCCTCCGTCATGCCATAACCGGTGTCGGAAACAGTCACCCGAATAAAATGGCGGCCCTCCTCTTTGCCAGGCCCCGGCGCGACGTCAGCCGTGGAAATCGCCAGTTCGCCGCCATCGGGCATGGCGTCGCGGGCGTTGATGGCGAGGTTGAGAATGGCGCTCTCCAGTTGCGCCTGGTCCCCCTTTGCAGTGGTTCTTTCCGCGTTCAAATCCAGCGAAATGGTTATGCGCTTGTCAAGCGTCCCTTCAAGTATTACAACCGCGTCGCGTATCACGCCGTGAATGTCAACGGCGGCCTGCTCGTATTGCCCTTTTGCGACGTAAATCTGGCCCAGATAGCTGTAAGCGGAGACGA
>JBBIMN010000228.1:1982-4044 GCA_037444385.1 Acidobacteriota bacterium
CGTAACTCAAGAGCTGGCGGGTGAGGCGGCCGGCCCTTTCGGCGGCCTTCGCCACCTGCTCCGCGTAGGCTTTGAGGGCGGGCTGGTCCTGGAGCCGTTCGGTTAGAATTTCGGCGTTGCCCAGGATGCCGGCGAGTATGTTGTTGAAGTCGTGCGCCATGCCGCCCGCGAGCTGGCCGATCGCCTCCATCTTTTTGGATTGAAGCAGTTCCATGTCTTTCTCGCGAAGAAGTTTTTCGGCGCGCTTCCGCTCCGTGATATCTTCAATAATGCTGAGAATGCAGGGCTCGCCGTCAAGGACGATTCGCTCCGAGTGGTAGTGCGCGGGGAAGCGTTTTCCGCGAAGCGAAATCCCTTCAGGTTCGAGGTTCCTGGCGCGCCCATCTTTTTTGACCATCTGCACCATGCGCCGCCGGTCGTCGGGATCGGCCCAGAAACCGAGCTCGTGCGCGGTGCGCCCGACGATTTCCTCCCTGGTTCCCTCAAAAAGCGCCAGGAAGCTCTCGTTGATTTCGATAAAGCGCCCGTCCTCGATCCGTGACAAGGACATGGCGACGGGGCTTGACTGGAAGACGGTGCGGAACTTCTCCTCGGCCCGCCGGTGCGAGGTGACGTCGAACATGTAGCCCATGATCGCGGTGAGCCGGCCGGAGGCGTCAAAAATCCCCACGCAGTTTTCCAGGCACTGCACCGTGCGCCCGTCCTGGCAGCGGTAGATTCCCTCCTGCATGGTAATCACTTTCTGCTGGCGAAGACGTTCGATGAACCTTTCGCGCTCTCCCTTCCGGGTGTAAAGCGTCTCCGGGGACGCCGCAAGGGCGGCCTTCTTGTCCGCGAAGCCGAACAATTTGACAAAGGCTTCGTTGCAGTCGAGTATCTGCCCTTGCGGTATCGAAATGTAGTTGGCCGCGACGTCCCCTTCAAAAAGCTTTCGAAAACGGGCCTCGCTTTCAGCAAGAGCCCTTGTCCTTATCTTTACCGCTCTTTTGAGCGCGAAGACCCAAGCCGCGATGGCTACCATGGCCGCCGCGAGCGCAAGCCACAGATTGCGTTCCCAGGGCTCCACGGGAGGGCGCTGGAGGCTCAGGTCGCGCCCAGCCCACTTGACGAAAAGGGCCGAGAGGGTCTTTTGCGGGATCGCGTCAAGGCCCTTCTGGATTATCGGCAGAAGTTCCGCTTCCGAGCTTGGCACGGCGATGTGCTGGTCGCCTTCGAAAGCCGGCTCCTGGAGAATTCGCACGTTAGTAAGAGCGTTCCCACGGGCCACCATGACGCCTACCGCGAGATTTTCAAGCACCGCGTCCACTTTCCCCGTTGAGACCATCACCATCGCGGCGTGGGTGTCGGGCACGGGGATAACGTTCAGCTCGGGATGATTTTGAACCAGCCAGGCGTGGGAACCAGAATCCTTTTCCACCGCGACCCGCTGGGCGCAAAGGTCCTTGATGGACGAAAGCCCGGCCCGGGAATCGTTCACGAAGAGAACATACGGGGAGGTCATGAACGGCCGGGTGAAAAGGAGAAACTTGTCGCGATCGGGCGTGCGAAGGACGGTGGTCAGGACGTCCACCTCTCCACGGCTCGCGGCGGCGATGACTTCGGACCATGCGGGATAGCGGACGGTTTGTATCTCCACGCCCAGGCCGCGCGCCATGATGGAGAGAAGCTCCGGCGCTATGCCCACCGCTTTTCCGGCGTCGCCGAAAGATTCAAAAGGCGGGAAGGCCGGATCGGGGGCGTACCGCAAAGGCCCGTGTGTCCGAAGGTAGGCGCGCTCCCGTTCGGTTAGCTGCACGGTAGGAACGGGCTCGCCAGAATCACCGCCACGCCGTGGCTGTTCGCACGAACCAAACAAAAGACAGCCCAGAAACAGGGCCGGAAAAAGCCGGGCAAAACGAAGGGCTCGAAGAAAGACCGTTGCCATGGCAACACTCCGCAACAAACCCGAAGTAAATATAGTCCTTTGCCGTGGCCACTTCCAGTTGCAATGAATGATGAGAGACGAGACACTACTGTCCCAACGTTTCAGACTGAAGGAGTTGTAAGGTCGTGTGTGTGAACA
>JBBIMN010000229.1:0-3952 GCA_037444385.1 Acidobacteriota bacterium
GATTCCAGGACTGGATGACGCCCCTCCACGATGTCGAGGAGCGGTTCCTCCACCACGTCAGGCCTGACGTATCCGCGTCTACGCGCCTTGAAAGCAAATCCGGCGAGGACGTCAAGCCGGGCCAGCAAGGCCGCCGCGTCCCGCATCGCCTCAAGCTCGCCGCGCAACTTCTGGCAGAGTTCCGACCAGAGCTCGGCCTCCAGCGCCTCGCTTTTTTCTCGCGGGCCGACAGGATCTGGCTCTCAAGCTCCCGAAGCTCGGGCGTGACGAAACGCTCCGCGTTGGCCAGTGTCTGCCTGCGCTCGTACTGTGCAGGTACCCTCGCAAGGTTGGCCTTGCTGGCCTCGATGAAGTAACCGAAGACCTTGTTGTAACGGATTTTCAGCGAACTGATGCCCGTCGCCTCGCGCTCTCGCGCCTCTATTCGCAGGATCGCGCCGTGCGCGTCGCCCGTCAAAAGCCTCAGCCGGTCGAGCTCGCCATTGTAGCCAGCGGCGAATATATTTCCTTCTCTGGCATGGGGCGGCGGCGCTTCCACAAGCGCCGCCTTAAGAGTTTCTCTCGTGGCCTCAAACATCGGCAGTTTCGACGCATCCTGCGCGAGAGTCTCTCCCGCCTCACGGCAGGAGGAGACCGCCTCTGGAAGGCGCGCCAGCGCTTCGCGCAACGCGCCCGCGTCGCGCGGAGTGGCGATATTGGCGTTGAGGCGCGCCACGATTCGGCTCCAGTCGGGAAATCCCTTCAGCGCTTCACGGAACCGCCTCAGCGCCCCCGGGCTCTCGGCCCAGGCGGCCACCAGCTCTTGCCTGCCGCGAATCTCTTCGAGGACCGCCGAGGGTTGCGCGGTCCACTCCGCGAGAAGCCTCGCGCCCATAGGCGTTTGCGTCTCGTCGAGCGCGTCCAGCAGCGTGCCTTCCCTCCCGCCGTTTTCGGCGTTGGCTGTAAGCTCCAGGTTGCGCCGCGTCGCTTCGTCCATGAACAGGACTGAGCTCCTGCTTTCAAGCGCGGGCATCCGCATTGGGGCGCCACCCATTTGCCGCGCGTAATCCAGAAGCGCGTGAAGCGCCCCAAGCAATTCAGGGGAGGAGGGAATGCCCGGCAGCGCGGCTGGGAGCCCCAACGAGCGGGCAAGCCTTTCAGGGGCCTTTCGTCCGTCGAAAATCTCCGCGGAAAGGGTGGTGAGCACGATGTCTTTCTCTTCAAGCGCGGGTGGATCGCCCTCGGCGTGAAGGATCTCCTTGCAGGCCAAACCGCGAAGACGATCGCGCATCTCCTCCGTAGAGCCTAAAGCGGCGCGCACGTCGCCAGAGGACAGGTCGGCCCACGCGAGCCCCGCCTCCTTTCCCCGCGACCGCCACGAGGCAAGGATGACGGGCTCACTGCCCTCGACCATGCCCTCTTCGAGGACGGTGCCGGGCGTCACGACCCTCGTCACGTCGCGCTTTACAAGGCCTTTTGCTTGTGCCGGGTCTTCGGTCTGGTCGCAGATCGCCACCTTGAAGCCAAGCTTGAGAAGCTTTGCCAGGTAGACGTTGAGCGCGTGGTGGGGCACTCCGCACATGGGCATGGGGTCCGGCTTGTCGCGGTCCCTGGTTGTTAAAACGAGTTCCAGAGCCTTTGAAGCGGCCCTGGCGTCCTCGCCGAACATCTCGTAGAAATCGCCCATTCTAAAAAAGACGATCTTGTCGGGATGGCGCTCCTTGAAGGCCCGCCACTGCCGCATCGCTGGGGTCAGGGAACCGTGTTCAACGCGCCGCTCCGGCATGTGCCTCCACTGAAAGTGGCCTGGGACGTTTTAATTAGGCTGGCCCAAGGCCCAGGAAGGCGCTATTATAACGGAAACGGGGAGCAGAAGCGTGTCCCCGCCCGCGGCCCAAGGGGGACGTTTGGAGCGCGAAATTTCAGTTGATTTGCCGGGGGGCGGCAGCGTGAAACAATTCCAGCGCCATATCGTTAACAGATGAAGCGTGGCCGGGGCCACGAGGGGAGAGTGCATGGATAAAAACCCGACAAGGCCGGTGGACCTTTCATCGCTGAAACTGGAACCTTCCACGAGAGCGGGCGCCGCAGGCGGTTCCCGTGGACGATGGCTTTGGCCCGTCGTGGCGGTGGCCGCGGTCGTTTTGCTGGCTCTATGCGCAGTGGCGTCAAGAAAACCGGCCGTCACCGTGGCGCAAGCCCGGCCCGCTGACGGCGTGGAAGGGATGGCCGTTCTCAACGCGAGCGGCTACGTCACGCCCCGCCGGAAGGCGACGGTTGCCGCCAAGATCACCGGGCGTGTCAAGGATGTATTTGTCGAAGAGGGGATGCGGGTTGGGGAGGGCCAGGTTTTGGCCCGGCTAGATGATTCCGACGTCCTCGCCGCATGCAACGCTGCCAAGGCCGATCTGGCCGTGGCCGAGGCCTCGGTCCCTGACCTCGCGGCCCAGGCGAACGAGGCACACAAAACGCTGGTGCGATATGAAGCGCTTCGCGGTGGCGGCTATATTGACCAGCAGACGCTCGATTCGGCTCGCGCCACCGCGGATTCGTTCGACGCGAAACTCGAAAGCGCCAAGAAGCAGGTCCAAGCGGCGCGGGCACGGATCGGAATCGCCATGCGGGACGTGGACAACTGCACCGTCCGCGCTCCGTTTGCTGGAGTGGCGGTATCCAAGGACGCCCAGCCTGGCGAAATGGTCTCTCCCATTTCCGCTGGGGGCGGTTTCACTCGCACGGGCATCTCGACCATCGTGGACATGAACTCGCTTGAGATTGAAGTGGACGTGAACGAATCCTACATCGCGAAAGTGGCCTCGGGCCAAAAGGTGGTGGCCACCCTGGACGCCTACCCGGATTGGCAGATACCAGCCGCCGTGCGCACCGTCATTCCCTCCGCCGACAGGCAGAAGGCCACGGTGAAAGTGCGCATCTCGTTCGACAAGCTGGACCCCAAGATCCTGCCGGACATGGGAGTCAAGGTGGCCTTTTTGGGCGAGGCGCCGGCGGCGGGAGCCGCGAAAGCGCTTTCAATCATTCCCAAGGAGGCCGTGCGGGACGAGGCCGGCGCCAAGGCCGCCTACGTCGTTGCGCGGGACCGCCTGCAGCGCCGCCTACTGGTGTTAGGGAAATCGCTGGAGGGCGACGTGGAGATCCTCTCCGGTGTCCAGCCTGGAGAATCGGTGGTGGTTTCCGGGCCAGCCAAACTGAAAGAAGGCGAGCGGGTAAAGGTCTCCGGCGGCTGAAGCCATAAGGTTGGTGGAGGGTGGAGAAAATCACCGCCCCTCACCCCTCCACCTTTTTGCGAGGCATGAATGGTTCGCATTGACGGAAACGGCGGCGGGACATCGCTCGTCAAGGTCAGGAACCTGGACAAGGCTTATACGAGAGGCGGCCAGGCCATCCACGTCCTTCGGGGCCTCAATCTGGACGTGGAGGAGGGCGAATTCGTCGCCTTCATGGGGCCTTCAGGTTCCGGCAAGACGACGCTCCTGAATCTTTTGGGCGGGCTGGACCTGCCATCGGCTGGAAGCATCACCGTCGCGAGCGACGAGATCACGGCTCTGAGTTCCGCGAAACTCACGACGTGGCGCGCGAGACACGTCGGCTTCATTTTTCAGATGTACAACCTCATGCCGGTGCTGACGGCGTTTCAAAACGTCGAGCTGCCGCTGCTTCTGACAAGGCTTTCCAAGGCGGAACGCCGCGCTCACGCGGAGGCGGCGCTTGAGCTGGTCGGCCTCAAAGACCGCATCGGCCACTACCCGCCGCCTCTGGGACCAGGCCGACGTCGATGCCGCCGTGGCCCAGCACGAACGCTTCCTGAAAGGCGCCCGTGGCGGCCAGCGTGCGTTCCTCCAGTACGCCGACGCCCCGGGCCTCGACATCCGCCGCCGCCTGCTCAACGACGCGGACTTCACCGGCGCCAACCTCGAGAACGCGATGCTGGCCGGCAGCCACTTCGAGCGCGCCG
>JBBIMN010000230.1:0-3948 GCA_037444385.1 Acidobacteriota bacterium
CCATCTACGGGGTCATGCTCTCGTCAATTCTGGGCAGCGATTACGTCGTCTGGGCGAAGACGGCGCTCGTGCGCTTCCGCAAGCCGGGCCGCGAGACGCTCAGAGCCCATTTTCAAATTGACGAGGAGACGCTCGAAGCCATTCGCAACGAGCTTTACGCCAGCGGTTCAGCCGAGAGGACGTTCCTTGTCGAGCTTAAGGATAGCTCCGGCGACGTCTGCGTTTCGGTGGACGTGACCTACCACGCCGCTCTCCGCACCGTCGAGCCAAACGGCACGCTGTAGAAAGAGGTTTAGACGCTGGAAGTGAGAAGTGAGAAGTTAGAAGTGGTGGCGCTTCTTTTTTTTCGCGTCTCGCGTCTACCGTCTTTCGCCGGTCTTCACGCTTCGCGTTCACTCTTCCAAGTTGCGCCAATAGGATGTATCCTTACGCCATGGCGATGGTCCTGGTGGTTGACGACGAATCGGCGATACGGCAGGCGGTTCGGGCGATGCTTGAACGGCAGGGTTACGACGTGGCCGAAGCCGGAACGGCGGAGGAGGGGATCCGCGCCCTGCGGGAATCCGCCTTTCCCGATGTCGCGCTCGTTGACCTTCGCCTTCCTGGAAAGGACGGCATGGCCGTTCTTGAAGAGGCGAGAAGGCTCGGCGGCCTGACGGAAGTCGTGGTCATATCCGGCCACGGGACCATTTCCGCGGCCGTCGGTGCGGTGCGCTCCGGGGCTTTCGACTTTCTCGAAAAACCGCTCGACAGGGAAAGGCTTTTGATCACGGTTCGCAATGCCGCCCGTCAATCGGCGGCAGCGCGCCGCGGCAACACGCCCGACCCCGAAATGATCGCCGTTTCAAAACCGATGGTGGAGCTTCTCGCCACCGCCGCGCGCTTCGCGCCTTCCCTGGCGCCGATTCTGATAACGGGCGAAACGGGCACCGGCAAAGAGGTGCTCGCCAGGTGGATTCACGGAAAAAGCGCGAGGAGGGCCGGTCCTTTCGTGGCACTGAACTGCGCGGCGCTGCCGGAACCTCTGGCCGAATCGGAGCTCTTCGGCCACGTAAAGGGCGCCTACACCGGCGCGCAAACCGCTCGTAAGGGAAAGTTCCAAACCGCAGAGAGAGGCACGCTCTTTCTCGACGAGATCGGGGACCTGTCCCTTGCCATCCAGGCGAAGCTTTTGCGCGTTCTCGAGGAGGGCTTCGTGACTCCGGTAGGGTCGGATGCGGCGATCCCGGTTGACGTCAGGGTCCTCGCCGCGTCGCACCACGACTTGAATAGCCTCGTGGAGCGCGGCGGATTCCGCGAGGACCTCTATTTCCGCATAGCCGGCATCAAGCTGGAGGTTCCCGCTCTTCGCGAGCGCAAGGAGGAGGTGGCGCCGCTCGCCGGGCACTTTCTCGTAGAGGCTTTTGCCCGCCAGGGCTGGCCGCTGGTTGAACCAGCGCCCGCCTTTATTGAGGCGCTGTCACGCCACCATTGGCCCGGAAACGTCCGCCAGCTTCGCTGGGCCGTTGAGCGCGCCGCGCTGCTTTCCGGGCCGCTCGCTCCTGGTCCCGAGCACCTTCCCGAAGAGATGGCTTCGGAAGGAGGGGGGTCGGATGAAGGGAGCCTGGCCGGTTCGCGGAAGGCGTCCGAGAGGCGGGCCATCGTCTCCGCGCTGGAGCGCGCGCGAGGCAACGTCGCGCAAGCATCGAAAGCGCTGGGGCTGGGCCGTTCCAGGCTCTACGAGAAACTGCAGGAGTATGGAATCAGGCCCGATCAGTACAGGAAAAGTATGAAGGGGGAGGTGTGATTCAACATTCAAAATTCATGCTTCATACTTTCTTTGCCGCCTCCAGACGGGCAAGACGGGTGCTGATCTCTTCAAGAATCCGGTTCATCTTGTCCATCCGTTCGTTGATGCCGGTAAAGTAGGCGCCAAGCCCGTCGAGCGCCTCGACCTCGCGCGCCAGGTCTGGAAAGGCGCCACCGCTTCCAGCACCGGCGCCCTCTTCCGTGCGCGCCGGGTCCGGGTAGAGCCGTTCAATCGCCTCGGCTATGCTCGATTGCGGCGCCACCATCGGCGAAACCCGAAGGCCAGTCTCTTCTTCAATCTGCTCAATCACGTCAACGTCCAGCGGGTCAACCATCGCCACGTGTAGCGTGCCTTCCTGCAGGCGGACCGGAATCGCGTGGAACTTGAGCGCTTGAAGGCGCGTAAAGCTTTTCAGGACGCTCGACGGAATTTCAAGGCTGTTCAAAGAGACGCACGGCATGTCGAGCTGGCGCGAAAGAAAGGCCGTGAGAACGTTTTCGTCAACAAAGTGGAGCGCCAGGAGCGTGGAGCCGAACTTCGTCCCCCAGCGCTTCTGCTCTTCCAGCGCGATGCGAAGCTGGACCTCGTCAATCAAGTTGGCCTCTACCAGAAGGTCGCCTAATTTGGGCTTGGACATTGCCTCAGCCTCCGCCTATTACTATACGCAAGGATGGCGGGAAAGGGAAGAGGGGCGCTGGACGTCAGGCGTCGGATGGCAGGTGTCTGGGGGCATGGGAACGAGGGCAAGTATGAAGTATGAAGGCAGAAGTATGAAGGGAGGTGCTGGCATTTCTTTCAATAAGAAGAAAGTGCAACGCTTCATCCTTCATAATCCAACCTTCAACCTTTTCCCTGGCCCCTCACTCTTGACTCCCAACGCCTCGCCCTTCACCCTCATCCTTGCCCCCCGGCTTTCCGCCCGTCCGTTTCTCTGGTAGAGTATTCACATGGAGTTCAAGGGCGCCACGGGGCGCAAGCTTGAAAAGGTGCTTCTGAACAGGACGGGCAGGGCCATAGCCGATTTCGGCCTGCTCAAAGAGGGCGACCGCGTGGCGGTGGCGCTCTCGGGGGGCAAGGACTCCTTCAGCCTTACGCTTCTTTTGGATGCGCTGAGGCGGCGCGCTCCGGTGCGCTTTGAACTCGTCGCTCTCACGGCGCACAACGGAAGCGAGCACTTTCAGAGCGGCCTGATCGCGGACTTCCTCCGCGGCCGCGGCATTCCATTTCATCTGGAGATGACCGAGATAACAAGGATCGTGCCGGAAAAACTCAGGCCGGGGACGCCCGCCTGTTCGCTCTGCGCCCGCCTGCGAAGAGGCGCGCTGTACGGCGCGGCCGTCAAACTGGGCTGCAACAAACTGGCGCTGGGACACCACTTGGACGACGTCATCGAGACGCTTCTGATGAACCTCTTTTTTGAAGGCGCGTTGAAGGCGATGCCTCCGAAGTTCCTGGCGGAGAACCAGGCGGTCACGGTAATCAGGCCTCTGGCCTACGTCCCGGAGGCAATGCTCGCCCAGTACGCGAGGGAGCAAGGAGCGCCCATTCTGGACTGCGGCTGCTTTCTGTGCGGCGCCGGCAAGAGCGAGAGAAGGCGGATGAAGGAGCTTGTGGACGGGGTCTGCGCCCGTTATCCCCGCGCCCGCCGCGCGGCGCTTCGCGCGCTGGCCAACGTTCAGCCGCGTTTCTTGCTGGACCCCAGGCTTCACGACTTCGGCGGGGAAGAGGCAGCTTGGCCATCGCTTCCGGGCCGGCCCGAAAATGTCCAGCCACGCGGCGGCGCCGTTTCCCGCGGCCCCGCAGCCGTTTTATAAGAAGGAGGATCGCATGAATCGGCGCTTGTTGCTTGTCGTTATGCTAGTCTGTGCCGCCGCTCTTCCGTTGAACGCGGAATTCTTCAGCAAACGGTACGACTTTGCCCAGGAGAGATGGATCAAACTTACGGAGACCGTCGGGAACATTACGGTGCAGGACATCCAGTTTGAATTTCCGAGTTACATCGGCCCAAAGAAGCTCGAAATAAAAGGGCGAAACACCGCCGTCGTAAACGTCAAGAACTACGGCGCCGCGGCCATGCGCATCCACGTCGCGGTAGCCATTTTCGACGCGGACAACAACCTGGTCGCCTGCGGAACGACGGGCAGCAAGCTCGGCTCCAC
>JBBIMN010000231.1:0-3943 GCA_037444385.1 Acidobacteriota bacterium
GTTTCACTGGTTCTCCGTCTGGTGCGCGCTCGCCGGCGCGGGCGGCTTGATCGTGGGTTTTTGCCGTTAACGCGGCTTCATGGAGGATTTGGATGAAGACTGTTGGATATATGGCGTGTGCAACTTTGCCGGTTCTCCTTTTGTGCGCCTCTTGCGGCAAGCCCTCCAGGCCGGTGGCCCAGATTGAGGGAAAGTGGATAGGGCAACCGCAGTGGAGAGCATTTCTCGAAGACCGGGAGCTTGCCCAAGACGGCACGAAGGATCAACACGGCGAGGCATTGAAAAGGCTTGTGCGCCGGGAGGTCGCGGTAATTCTGGCCCGCCGCAAAAGCCTCATAGGAGACAATGAGTGGGACCGCCGGATGGATGCCGTCAGCGACATGGCCGCGGAGAAGGCCTATCTTCAAAGCCTCGTTGACAAAGAGCCGCCACAAACCGATGCCCAGCTTGAAGCATCCTTCCGGCAGGACCAGGAGACGCGGGACCTCAGAATAATTGCTGCCCGGTCCGAGGATAACGGGCGCAAGGCTCGCGCCGCGCTTGATGCCCGCGAACCATTTGAGAGGGTGGCGAAGCGGTGGGGGGAGAAGGCGTCCAACCTTCCGCCCGACGGGCTTTTGAAAAGCATGCACATGAATCAGCTTTCGCCGGAAGTGCGCGCGGCCGCTTTCGGGGCGAAGCCCGGCGATGTCATCGGCCCGCTACCGGCGGGGCAAGGTTTCATGGTCGCCATCGTCGAGGCCGCTTCAGCGCCTTCTCACGAGGATTTTTTGAAACAGCGGGACGGGCTTCTGCGGGACGCGCAACAGAAGGCCCTGGAGTCCGAGCGCGAGAAGGCGGCGGAGGCGCTTAAAGCCAAATATCCGGCCAACGCGGACGAAGGCATTCTGCGGTTGTTAGCCGACCAGAAGGCTCAGCCCGGGGACGAAAATAAGACCGCCGCCACCGTGGGCGGCGAGAAGATCACGCTTGGCATGGTCGCGGGAAGGCTTCAGGCCGAAAGCAGGCGGGCGGGCAAAGAGATTCCTCCGGACATCCAGACGCTCCAGGCCGTCATCGAGGCGCTCGCGGGCGAGGCGAGGATAGTCGCCGAAGCCAAGGCCCTTGGCTTCAACAAATCGGAAGAGACGAAAGCCATGGCGTGGGACGCAAGCCAGGAAATGGCCGCGCGCGTGTTCGTCGAGAGCTATGTTTCGGGGCTTTCCGTGCCCGATCAGACGTTGGAACAGTACTACAACGCCTACAAAGAGCGCTTCAGTGTTCCCGACCGGATTCATACGCGTTATCTTTTCTCGGCCTCGCCTCAGCCTCTCGATACCGCGGTCCGCGCCGCGAGCGCCGGCACGCCGTGGGAACAGGTTCTCAAGATGCCGGGCCTCCTCCCGGAAACTGGCTCCGGCGATTTGGGATGGGCGACGACGGACGACCTCTCGCGCTCGCTGCCCCCCGAAATCGTGCGGGCGCTCGACCGCCTTTCCCCCGGCCAGTGGATGTCGGCGCAGGCGGGGCCGGGGCGCTTCGTCGCGCTTCAAATGGTTGACGTTCAGCGCGGCGGCCTTCCAGCCTTCGCCCAGATAAAAGAGGCCGTGCGTTCCGCCTATCTCCAGGAGAACGGGCCGAAGCTCGCCTTCGACTACCTGGATGGCCCTGGCCGCGAAGGCATCGCCGTCAAGGAGTTTCCCGAAAACATGAGGTGACGGGTTGATGGGCTGATGGAGTGTAAAGAAAGTGCCGCTGACACCGGTACTCCCATGCGCTGGCACGCCGTTGCGCTCGCCCGTTAACGCCTTACCTCCTCACGTTTCGCGTCTTGCGCCGGGGAGGTGCAGGGGAATGGCGGCGCTAGACGAGCGGCTCTTTGATTTCGGGCAGGGCCAGAAGTTCGGTGAAGGAGTGTACGGCCTTGTGGCCAGGGTCTGGGAGGCCGTCTCGATGGCGGAAGCTCTCGGCCTTGAGAGGATGGTCCATGCACAGCGTCGCGAGCCCCGCTTCGCGCGCCCCGTCTAGCTCGCGGTTCGCACCATCGCCTATGAATATGGCTTCGCTTGCCCGGCAACCCGCGCGCCGCAACGCCAAATCGAATATGGCCAGGTCCGGCTTGGCGGCCTTGGCCTCGTAGGAAAAGACCAGCAGGTCAAGCCTTTCACGCAATCCGAGGGGCTGGACGATGAACGCGGTCGTGGCCGTCGCGTTGCTGATCAGCCCAAGCTTGAAGCCTGCCTCGCGAAGAGAGGCGAGCGTTTCCTTCGCCCCTTCATAGAAGAAGACGCATCCGCGAATGGTCTCGACGTCGAGTTCGGCTACCCTCGCGATCTTGGCCCTGTCCGTGACGCCGCAAGATTCGAGCGCCGTCTTCGCCCTCGCGTAAGGGTCGCGAAGTTGCCCCACGCTCGCCGCCGGCCCCGTAGCTTTCCAGGCCTTCATGAACTCATCGTAGGGAAGGCCCGCCGCTTCGGCCGCCCGTTTTTTTCCTTCGTAGTAAACGGGTTCGTTCACGGTGCAGAGCGTGTCGAATAGGTCGAAGAACATCCAGCGGTACAAGGCGGCCATCAGGCTCTAATACCTTCTGCGTATAACGTATTCCGGAAGCTGGGCCAGGATATCCCTTGCGGGCCCTTTGGGCAACACATCAAGCCGCCCCGCCGCTTCGGCGGCATAATCCTTCGCGGCAGCCTCGGCCTGGTCAACCATGCCCGATTCAAGGACCCTGTCCACCAATTCCCGAAGGATGTCCGGCTCGAAGCGCCTTGAAGCAACGAGCGCCTCCACGAAGGCACGGTCTCGCGGCGTTCCGTTCTCCATCATGAGGATCAGAGGCAGCGTGACTTTGCCTTCTTTGAGATCGAGTCCGGCGGGCTTGCCTAGCGTTCGCTCGTCAGACCTGAAGTCCAGACAGTCGTCAACGAGCTGAAAAGCTACGCCCATGAACCGTCCGTAATCCCAGAGCGCGTCGTGGACCTCCTTCGGCGCGTCCATCAGAAACGCCGGGGTGCGGGCGCATGCGGCGAAAAGCCCGGCCGTTTTGAAGTGTATAATCTCGAGGTTCTCCTTTGGCGTGATGGTCAAGTCCCATTTGCGGTGGCTCTGGATTAGCTCCCCGCGGATCAAGCCCAGCGCTGCGTCGGCCACGATTGGCTGCACGCCGCTCCAGCCCAGGGTAACCGCCACGTGCATAGCGGTGATGAAGACGTAGTCCCCCATGAGGACCGCCTTCTCCGGCCCCCAGCGCGAACTCAACGAGGGCCGCCCGCGCCTTAAAAGAGCCTCGTCCACTATGTCGTCGTGTACGAGTGTTGCCGTGTGGATGAACTCGTAGACGGCCGCGTATACTACATCGGCGTCGCCCTCGTACCCTAGCGCGTTGGAAACCAGAAGAAGCAGCGTGGGGCGGAGCCTCTTGCCACGGCTTTCGGCCAGGTACGCGCCCATTTCAGAAAGAGGCACGTAGGGTGACTTGAGCTTCTCGGCGACCACGCGCTCAACGCGCAGAAGTTTTTCTCCCGCCAGCCTTTGCACCTCGGCGTCCAGCCGCGCGAAGCCCGCGTCCCTGACCAATGTCAAAAGCTTTGAGCCTCTAGCCATGACTTCTCCAGCTTTCAACTATACTATAGGATTATTAATAGGCCAATAGCTCGCCACCGCTTGCCAAGATGTTGAATCGGTTCTAGGATGGTAGCGAAAGGGGTTGGGTGACGCCATGACCCAGTCCGGACAGATGCGAAGGTTTCCAAGAATACGGGCGGCGAACCCGGTGCTCGTACGCCGCGCCGCCGAGATAGATTCCGGCGTCTTCGCCAAGGCCAGAACGCTGGGCGGTGGCGGATGCCGGTTCGACAGCAAAGAGGCTTACGGCCCTGGTACGGCGCTCTGGCTGACCATTGCCGCGGGTGATGGCTTCATCGAAGCACCGGCTCAGGTCGTGTACGAGCGGGAGGGTGAAGGC